>NZ_JBEZBW010000168.1:0-11349 GCF_040647305.1 Saccharothrix sp. NPDC042600
TGTGAGGAACGAGCAAAAAATTTAGCGGCACCCGGCCAAAAGTGTGGTTGGCTCCGCCAGGCCATACGGAGATGACACAAGCAAGAAGCCCCCGCTCTTTCTTTTGCTTTTCGTCATCTCCGGCGGCCTGCCCGCCGGCGAGGCTCTTTTCGCTTTGAACTCAACGCTCACGCTCTCAAGCCCTCGCTTCGCGGGTCCTCACGCAACGCGCTCCGCGCTCTCAAGCTCGGACGCGCTTCGCGCTTGGGGGCGCTCCGCGCATTGGAACGCGCGAAGCGCTCCCAAGATTAAAAGCGCCTCGCCGGCGGGCAGGCCCCCGGGGGTGGAAGGGCGTCGGTTCGTTCCCCGTACGGCCTGCCGGAGGCAACCACACTTGGGTCTTTTGTGCAACCGGTAAAGCGTGGTTGCACAAAAGACCCAAGCGCGGTTGGGCTGCGCCCAGGCCGTACGGGGAACGAACCGAGGCCCTTCCTTGGGCTGTAGAGCCCTTCAAAAGGCAAGTGCGCGGGTCGTTTGGTCAGTTCGCTGGAGTCGCGGGAGCGGTTGACCGGGTTCTTGCCAGGTGTGCCCGCACCCGGTCCGCCTCGGGCGCGTTCAACTCCGTGAACAGGGCCAACGCCCGTTGCCAATGTGCCAACGCCCCGGCCATCCCCTGTCGGTCGAACACCGTCGCCAACCGGTCGTGCGCCAGCGCCTGGTGGTACGGGCTCATCGCCGCCGACGCGATCGACAACGCCGTCCGCGCCGACGACACCGCGTCCGACAACTCGCCCGACTCCATCAACACCGCCGCCAAGTCGACGTGGCACGTCGACTCACCGCACTGCTCCCCCACCTCGCGGTACATCTCGACGGCCGCCCGCAGCCACTTCTTCGCCTCGTCGTACCGGCGCTTCGACAGGAACAGCAACCCCAGGTTGTGGTGGGCCGTCGCCTCCGCCCAGCGGGCGCCGGCTGTCCGCGAGACCTCCAGCGCCTCGCGGTAGAACCGTTCCGACTCGTCCAGCCGGCCCAGCCCGTGCAGCATGTCCGCGACCGTCGTCAACGCCCTCGCCTGGGCGCTGACGTCCCCGCTGCCCCGCGCGACCTCCAGCGCCTCGCGCAGCCGCTCCAACGCCTCGTCGGTCCGGTGGAACTGGTTGAGCGCCACGCCCAGGTTGAACAGCGTCACGAACCGGGCCTCGGGGTCGCCGAGCGACGTCGCCGCCCGCATCGCCGCCTCGGTGGTCCGCAGCCACGTCGAACGGTCCGTCCGCAGCCAGAAGAACCGCGACAACGTGTACGGCAGCTGCCACGCGTGCACCAGCCACGCCCGGTCCGTGCCCTCGCCGGCCAGTTCGGCCGCCGCGATGATGTTGCCCTGCTCGGCGTCCAGCCACGCGATGGCGTCGCCGGAACCGGTCAGGCGCGGCACCTCCAGCGGCACCAGTTCGGGCGCGACCCGCACCGAACCCCGGCCCACGGGCAGCAGGCCGTCGGCCAGGTCCGCGCAGTGCAGGTAGAAGTCCAGCATCCGGCTGGTCGCCTCGTGGCGCTCCTCGGGAGCCAGTTCGGCGGCCAGCGTCCGGGTGTAGACGCGGACCAGGTCGTGCGCGCCGTAGCGGCCGTTCTCGTTCACCGACAACAGGTTCGCGGCGGTCAACGCGTCCAGCGCGCGCTGCGCCTCGGACACCCGGACCCGCCCCATCGCGGCCACGACGTGGGCCGTCACGTCCGGACCCGGGTGCAGGCCCAGCAACGCCAGCAACCGCGCCGGCAACGGGGACAGGGCGCGGCGGGAGGCGTCCAGGGCGGCCCGGACGGTCGAGTCCTCGTCCTCCAACCCCAGCGCGGCCAGCCGGCCGTGCTCGTCGTCGAGTTCGGCGACCAGTTCCGCCGCGCGCAGCGACGGGGACACCGCCAGGCGGGCGGCGGCGATGCGCAGGGCCAGCGGCAGGCCGTCGCACAGCACCGCCAGGCGGCGCAGCGCGCCGACCTCCGCGCCGTCGCGGCCCGCGACCCGGCCCAGGACCTCGACGGCCGCGTCGGTGTCGAGCATGTCCAGTTCGACCAGCTTGGCCTCGGCGTGCGCCACCAGGCCGACCAGCCGCCGCCGGGACGTCACCACGACGCACGACGGCGAACCCGGCAGCAACGCCATCAGCTCGGTCGAACCGCGGGCGTTGTCCAGCATCACCACCATCCGCCGGTCGGCGACGAGCGTGCGGAACAGCGCCGACCGCTCCTCCACGGTGACCGGGATGTCCGCCGACGGGACGCCGAGCGTGCGCAGGAACCGGTTGAGCACCTCGCCCGCACCCAGCGGCTCCTGGTTCGGGTCGTAGCCGTGCAGGTCGATGTAGAGCTGGCCGCCGGGGAACTCGTCGCGCACGCGGTGCGCCCAGTGCAGGGCCAGAGCGGTCTTGCCGACGCCCGCCGGGCCGGTCACCACCAGCACCAGCCCGCCGGACGGGTGCGCGGCCAGCAGGCCGTCGAGCTTGGCCAGCTCGGCGTCGCGGCCGATCAGGGAGACGGGAGCGCGCGGCAGCTGGGCCGGGGTGGTCGGCAGGGCCGGTTCGGCGGGCTGCGGCGGGATCACCATCGGGCGGGTGGGGCGTTCGGGCTCGGGGTTCTCCCCGGCGAGCACCGCTTGCTGGAGCCGGCGCAGCTCGGGGCCGGGTTCGACGCCCAGCTCCTCCACCAGCACCCGGCGCGCCTCGCGGTAGACGGCCAGCGCCTCGGCCTGCCGGCCCGCCTGGCACAGCGACCGCATCAGCAGGCCGTGCACGCGTTCGCGCAGCGGGTGCTCGGCGACCAGCGCGGTCAGCTCCTGCACCAGTTCGGAGCCGCGCCCGATGAGCAGCAGCAGCTCGGCCCGCTCCTCCAGCACGGCCAACCGGCGCTCGCCCAGCCGACCCCGTTCGACCTCGGCGAACAGGCCCGTGACGCCGCCGAGCGGTTCGCCGCGCCACAGCGCCAGCACCTCGTCCAGCACGCGGGCGGCGGCTTCGAGGTCGCCGGTGGACCGCAGGCGGCCGGCGGCGACGACACCGCGTTCGAACGCGTCCAGGTCCACCGCGGCCGGGTCGACGCGCAGCAGGTAGCCGTCGCCGACGGAGGTCAGCGTCTCGGCGGGGGCGCGGCGGGCGCGGCTGGGTTCCAGGGCGCGGCGCAGGCCGGCCACGTAGGTCTGGACGAGGTTGACCGCGCTGCTCGGGGTGGCGTCACCCCACACGGCCTCGATGATGTGGTCCCGGCTGACCGGCGTGTTGCGGGCCAGCAGCAGCACCGCGAGCACGGCGCGCTGCTTGGCGGCGCCCAGGTCGACTTCCCGGCCGCCGCGCAAAACCCGGAGCAGGCCGAGCACCTCGAACCGCAAGGGCTCCCCGCCGTCGTACTCCACCGACCGATCCTTCGCCGAAGGGCTCTAGCTCACCAGCTCACGACGAGCCTGGGAGATCACTTCAGTACGACTCCAGTCGCGCTGTAGACCGCATTCTTACGCTATGCGTGTCCGACCAACCACACAGGGCGAACCCCGGTGGGGAAGGTTGGGCCAGACAGCGGAACATCCGCTGCTCTCCGAGAACGACGAGGGCCGGCCGGCGTGCAAGGGGCATCCAGCCCGCGGCGGCGGAACGCCGGCCCGCCCTCGTCCCCTCGAACGTTCCCATGGGCGGTGCCATCCGGTAGGGGGTGGCTCTCGTCCGTTGCCCTCCCCCAGTGGAAGGGGCCGCGCCCGGGACCCGAACCCCCGGTCGCGGCCCCTTCGACCATGTCGGGGGGCGTACGCGGCTCCGCTCGACAGCCGAAGCCGACTGCCAACCGGGCCGCGCCCCCTCGGCCAACCGGGACACCCGCGTCAGGCGACCTCTTCCAGTTCCTTGGCCTCCGCCGCACCGGCGGCGGCCTTGCGGCGCTTGCGCAGGAAAACGATCACGCCCACCGCCACCGCCAACCCCATCAAGACCCACATCACGCCGTTGAACACCGACTCGATGTACTTCGCCGACGCCCCCGCCGCCGAGCCAATCCCGATGTGCAGCGCCGACCAGCACACCGCGCCCGCGATCGACGCCGGCAGGAACCGCCGGTACTCCAGCTTCGACGCCCCCGCCGACGCGGGCACCAGGGTGCGCACCACCGGCATGAACCGCGCGAAGAACACCGCCCACGCCCCGCGCCGCCGCAGCAGCTCACCGGCCTTGTCCCAGTGCTCCTGCCCGATCTTGCGCACCACCCCGCTCTCCCTCAGCCGGTCGCCGTACCGCCGGCCCAGGTAGTAGCCGATGCTGTCGCCCACCACCGCGCACACCGACACCACCAGCCACATCACCAGGAACCGGGGCACGCTCGTCACCGTCGTGGACGCGAGCAGCAGCGCGCTCTCCCCGGGCGCGATGAACCCGACCCCCAGGGTGCACTCGGCCAACGTCAGCGCGCCGGTCACCGCCAGCACCGCCGGCTGCGGCAGCCCCGCCAGCCCCTCCAACGCGTCGGTCAGCAACGCCATGTCTTCTCCCCCAAGGTGCTTCAACCCACAGCCGCGCAGATCTTGCCCGATCGGGTGAACGCGGCCAACGCCGTGGAGGTGAACACCGGTGAGCGCAAGACCCGACCCGACTCCACCACCCTGTCGGGCGAACAGTTCACCGGATCGGTTGGAGCCGGCACATCGGACCCTGGTCTACGGCCCGTCAGACCAAGGTCGTACGGGTCCCCTTGACCAAAGTCAGGGGGCGGACCCCGAACGAGATCCGCCCCCCGCGCCGCGGCGCCGCTCAGCGCTCGTCGTAACGGCCTCTCTTGGCCACCTCGACGAACCGCCACCACTGCGTCGAACCGAAGCTCAACGCGCCGGCGCCGCGGTTCTTCGAATCGCGCACGGCGGCGCCCGCGCCGTTCAACGCGATTTCCACGCACTCCGGCCCGGAGGCGGACGAACGCTTGCTCTTGCGCCATTCCTGCTGCATGGGGTCACTCCCGGTCGGCGGAGAGTTCGCGGGCGACCCGCTCGATGAAGGCCGCCGACTCCGCCGTGCCGAGGGACGCCGAAGCCAATCGCGCGAACATGTCGGAATACCTCGCGACATCGGACGGCTGTTCCAGGTAGACGTCACTGCGCGGGCTTTCGATGTATACCACGTCCGGATCGGACTCCCCGGGAAATGTCAGGATGACGAACGGCCCGTCGAGCGCAGCGTGACCGCCTGAACGGAATGGCGCCACCTGCAGGGTGACGTTCTCCAGCCGCCCGACTTCACGCAGTTTCCGCAATTGTGCGCCCATCACGTCCGCACCGCCGACGAGCCGGCGCAACGCGGCCTCGTCGATCACGACGTGCAGGGTGAGCGGGTCGTCGCCGTGCAACAGCGCCTGGCGGGCCTTGCGCAGCGCGACGCGGCGGTCCACCTCGCCGGGCGGGGCGTCGGGCAGCACGTCGGCGATCAGCGCGCGGGTGTAGGCCTCGTGCTGGAGCAGGCCGGGGATCATCAGGCCCTGGTAGGTGCGGACGGTGTCGGCGTCGGCCTCGAACCCGATGTAGCGGCCGGGCACGATGTCGCCGAACTCGTCCCACCACGCCTTGCGCCGGGCCTCGCGCGCGAGCTGGACCAGCTCCTCCAGCGTGGCCGGGTCCGCGCCGTACGCGCCGAGCATGTCGCGGACGTCCCGGGGCGTCACGCCGACGCGGCCGGTCTCGATGCGGCTGATCTTGGACGCGGAGCACTCCAGGCGCTCGCCGACCTCCTCGATGGTGAGCGACGCGGCTTCCCGGAGCCTGCGCAGTTCGCTGACCAGTCGGCGCTTGCGCAGCGTCGGGCTCCCGCCGCGTGCCATCGGCGCACCTCCTCGTGTGGTCCCCACGGAAGTGTGTGGCCGCCTGCACACGGAGCAAAGAGACGTCATCCATTCGTGTAGTGCAACTTGCAGACCGCCGGTCGCCGCAAGCAGGCTGCTCCTCGGACACCCACCACGCGAGGCCCGGAAGGAGCGCTGAAGATGTCCACGACGGTCTTCAGCCAGCTCGACAAGTCGCTGCACGAGCACCTGGCCACCCTGGTGCGCCTGTCGGCGACCGCCGACGACGACACCGCCGTGGAACTGGCCCGCTCGGAACTGCCCCGCGTGGTGGCCGCCCTGAAGGCGCTGCTGGACGAGCACACCCCCGACGAGCACGGCCGCTGCCCCACCTGCCGCACGCGCCGGTTCAGCCGGCGGCTGCCCTCGCCGTGCCGCGCCTACCTGGGCGCGCAACTGGCGTTGACGGTGTCGGCGGAGTCGCCGGGCCTGCACCGCCACGTCCGCAGCGCCGTGTGACACCCCACGAGCCAGGTCGGGCGACGCGCCTCCCCCCGATGATCGAGCCCCCCTCAGCGCCGCCCGACCGCACCCGCGGCGGAACCGACCCCGCACCCCCGACCGGGGCCGGTTCCGCCGCGGGACCTACGCCTTGACGACCGGTTCCAGGCCGTCGCGCTCCGGGTCGACCAGGTAGACCCGCGCCTGCGAGATGTCGAAGTACATCCCGACCAGCCGCAGCGCACCCGCCCCCACCGCCTCCCGCACGCTCGGGTACGCCATGAGGTTGTCCAGCTGCTGCGCCACGTTCGCGACCGCGAGCCGCTCCACCGCCGGCAGGTCCGACGACCCCGTCGCGTGGAACCGGATCAGGCTCGGCTCGGCCGCCCGCAACCACGACCGCAGCTGCGACCCCGGCCGCGCGGACCCGGTCACCAGGGCCTTCATCGCGCCGCAGTCGGAGTGCCCGCACACCGCGATCGTCTCGACCGCCAGCACCTCCACCGCGTACTCGACGGCCGCGCCCACCGAGTCGTCCCCGTCGACGGGCACCAGGTTGCCGATGTTGCGCACGCAGAACAGGTCGCCGGGGCCGCTGGTGGTGATCAGGTTCGGCACCACCCGCGAGTCGGCGCACGTGATGAACAGCTGCCGGGGCCGCTGCCCGCGCACGGCCAGCTCCGCCAGGAACGGTCGGACCAGGGGCGCGGCGGAGCGCTCGAACTCGTGCATCCCGCGGATCATCGGGTCGGCGTCCTCGCGCGGCCGGGGCAGGGTCACCGCCCGCCGGCGCTGCCAGTGCGACCACGGCGCGAACCACCGCGGCAGCGGCGACAGCGGCGTCTTGCGCAGGGCCGGGATGCCGCGCGTCGCCTTGGAGAACCACGTGTCGTGCACCTCGTCCACGTACACGTGCCCGCCCAGCCGCACGTAGCCGGCGCGCCAGTCGTCGATCGCCTCGAACGCGCCGTGGTCGAGGAAGTCGATGTGCAGCTCCAGCACCACCTTCTGCCCCAACGGGATCGCGCGCAGGTCCCGCACCAGCCGGCCGACGCCGAGGAACACCAGCGACCCGCGGATGACCACGCGCCACCCGTCCGGCTCCTCGACCACCCGCACCGAGCTGTGCGTCAGCCGGTAGAGCGACCGCAGCGCCGCCGCCGCGACGCCCAGCAGCACGCCCTCCACCAGGCCCAGCGCCACGACGCCCAGCCCGGTCACCGCGTACGCGCCGAACTCGCCGTGCCGCCACAACGTCCGCATCCGCCGCACGTCCACCAGCCGCACGCCGACGACGAGCAGCACACCCGCCAGCGCGGCCAACGGGATCAGCTCCAGCACCGACCCGAGGGCCAGCACGAACACCGCGATCCACACGCCGTGCAGCACCGCCGAGGCCCGCGTCCGCGCGCCGGCCGCCACGTTGGTCGAGCCGCGCGCGATGCCGCCGCTGACCGGCAGCCCGCCCAGCGACCCGGCGACCGCGTTCGCCACGCCCTGCGCCACCAGCTCCCGGTCGAGGTCGGCGCGCGGCCCGTCGTGCAGCTTGTCCACGGCCACCGCGGACAGCAGCGACTCGACCGCGGTCACCACGGCGACGGCCAGCACGGCGAAGGCGATGCCCCAGAACGTCCCGCTCGGCATCTGCGGCAGCACGACCTGGTCCAGCGCGTCGGCGGGCAGGTCCACCCGGGCCACGTCCATGCCGGCGCCCACGAGGGTCGCCACCAGCACCGCGACCAGCGGCGCGGGCACGTAGGACGAGCGCGGCACCTTCGGCCACAGCACCAGCACCGCCACCGCGACCAGCCCGACGACCAGCGCGGAGGAGTCGAAAACGTCGAACGTCCGCGCCAGGTTCACCCACACCGTGGACCCGGGCTGCCCGCCGAGCACCACGACCAACTGGCCGATCGCGATGGTCACGCCGATGCCCGCGAGCAGCCCGTGCACGACGGCCGGCGACAGCGACAGCGCGACCCGGCCGACCCGCGTCAGCCCGCACACCACCTGCACCAGGCCCGCGCCGACGGTGATCAGCGCGGTGGCGGCCCACCCGTACTCGGCGATGATCCCGCCGGTGATCAGCACCATGCCCGCGGCCGGCCCGCTGACCTGCATCGGCGCGCCGCCCAGGGCGCCCGCCACGATGCCGCCCACCGCGGCGGAGATGAGCCCGGCGATCAGCGGCGCGCCGGTCGCGGCGGCGAAGCCCAGCGACAGCGGCACGGCGATCAGGAACACCACGAGCGAGGCGGGCACGTCGTACCGCAGGACGGCGGCGAGCCCTTGCGGAGGACCGGCGGTGGTGTGCTCGCCGGCGTGGGACTTGTTGGGGCGCGGTCGGTTCATCGGACTTTCCTCTCGGGACAAACGGGGACCGCCCCTCGCGCCGGGGTGGCGCGGGGTGTGGCGGAAGAGGGGCCTAGGCGCGCGGCGCGGCGGCGGAACGGGTCTGACGCGGCGCTAAGGGCGGCACGCGGTGCGGCCGGTAGGCGTCGAGCAGTGGCTCGGCCTCGGCGCGGTCGTGGGGAGTCGCCACGGTGGCACCTCCGTGTCGGCGCACAGGGGGTCGGCACAGGGGGGACCGCCAGCCCGCGTCACGCGGCTCGCGTCCCCTCCATGATGACGACGATGTGGCGCGCCTGACAGCGGTTCCACCCGGTCGTGTTGATCTTCGACCCGGCCGTTACAGCAGGTGACGGGCTTACCGCCCGACCGACGCGTAGACCCGGTGAACGGCGAACGCCCCGCAACCCGATCCGATGAACGCGGCGGCTACGTGACCGACCGCACCGAACTCGGGCACCAGCCCGTACCAGTCGGCGGTCAGCAGGGGGTACGCCACGACGAGGCCCATCCACGGCCCGCGCAGCACCATCGGCAGCAACACCGTCACCGCGCCCGCGGCGGCGAAGGCCACGTAGCTGACGCCGAGGTCGGTCACGTGGGTCAGGTCGGACGGGTACGCGCCGGCGGCGATGACCGCGGTGGTCACCAGGGTCGCGCCGACGTGCCCGACGACCGCGAGCGCGACCGCCCGCCACGCCCCGACCTCGCGCTCGAACGCGCCCAGGCACACGGCCACCGCCGCCAGGACCAGCACGGTGAACACCAGCGGGTCGGCGGGGTCCAGCACGAACGCGCTGCCCAGCAGGGCGTTCACCGGGTGGTCGGCGAGGTTGGCCGGGTTGGTGCTCAGCGACTCGCGGACCTGCGCCGTCATCCCGTCGGCGAACACGAACCGCATGAGCAGGGCGAGCCCCGCCACGGCGAGCAGGTAGCCCGCCGTGACGGGGTGGCGCCGGAAGCGTTCACGCACCCGGCCATGGTCGAGCCGGTGGGGTCAGGCGTCCACCTGAGAACGGTCACCTGACCAGAGAGTGTGAAAACTGCCCGCCCGATCGGTGCGCCGGTAGGTGTGCGCGCCGAAGAAGTCGCGCAGCCCCTGCACGAGCGACGCGGGCAGCCGCTCCGAGCGCAGGCCGTCGTAGTAGGCCAACGCGGACACGAAGCCCGGCGCGGGCACCCCCGCCGTCACGGCCTTCACCACGACCCGCCGCCACGCCTCCTCGGCGCTCTTGACCGCGTCGCGGAAGTAGTCGTCCACCAGCAGCGAGGCCAACTCGGGGTTCTTGTCGTAGGCCTCGCGGATCCGGTCGAGGAACCGCGCCCGGATGATGCAGCCGCCCCGCCAGATGGTCGCCATCGCGCCCAGGTCGAGGTCCCACCCGTACTCGGCGCTCGCCGCGCGCATCTGGTCGAAGCCCTGCGCGTAGGCGACCACCTTGGACGCGTACAACGCCTGCCGGACGTCCTCCACAAGGGACTCGTCGGGCTGCGCGGTCACCTGGGACGCCCCGAACGCCTCCCGCACGGCCCGCCGCTGGTCCACCCGACCGGACAGGGAGCGCGCGAACACGGCCTCGGCGATCCCGGTCACCGGGACGCCCAGCTCCAGCGCCTCCTGCACGGTCCAGCGCCCGGTGCCCTTCTGCTCGGCCTCGTCGGCGATCACGTCCACCAGCGCCGCGCCGGTGTCCGGGTCGGTGTGCCCGAGCACCTCGGCGGTGATCTCGACCAGGTAGGACTCCAGGTCGCCGGTGTTCCAACCGCGGAAGACGTCGGCGATCCGCGCGGGGGTCTGCCCGCCGACGCGGTGCAGCAGGTCGTAGGCCTCGGCGATGAGCTGCATGTCGGCGTACTCGATGCCGTTGTGCACCATCTTCACGAAGTGCCCGGCCCCGTCCGGTCCGACGTGGACGCAGCACGGCACACCGTCCACCTTGGCCGAGATCGCCTCCAACACCGGCCCGAGGTGCTCGTAGGACTCCTTCGACCCACCCGGCATGATCGACGGCCCGTTGAGCGCGCCTTCCTCACCGCCGGAGATCCCGGTGCCGACGAAGTGCAACCCGGCCTCGCGGAGCGCGGCCTCACGACGGCGGGTGTCGGCGTAGTGCGCGTTGCCACCGTCGATCACCATGTCGCCGGCTTCGAGCAACGGGACCAACTCGTCGATCACGGCGTCGGTGGGCGCGCCTGCCTTGACCATGATGATGATCTGCCGGGGTCGCTGGAGGCTGTCGACCAGTTCTTGCAACGTCTCGGCGGGCACGAAGTCGCCTTCGTGGCCGTGGTCGGCGATCAGCGCTTTGGTGCGAGCGGTGCTGCGGTTGTGCACGGCGACGCGGAAGCCGTGCCGGGCGAGGTTGCGGGCGAGGTTGCTGCCCATGACGGCGAGCCCGGTGACGCCGATCCGCGCGGGAGCCTCGGAGTTGGTCATCTGCACAGCCTGCCCCAACCCGCCACCCACGCGCACGCCCCGACGACCCTTGTTCCGCAGATGACGTCGAGTCGCCACCCACCACCCGAACCCACGCCCAAGCCCTCGACCCACAGCCTCCCCACACCCGCCCGCACTCCCACCCCCCACACTCAGCACGCCGCTTTCGCGCCACCGGCGCGCTTTTGAAGGGCTATTTAGCCCAAGGAAGGGCCTCGGTTCGTTCCCCGTACGGCCTGGGCGCAGCCCAACCGCGCTTTGGGGTTCTTGGCAACCAGCTTTTC
>NZ_JBEZBW010000169.1:0-11325 GCF_040647305.1 Saccharothrix sp. NPDC042600
AAGCTTAAAAGCGGCCGGGAGGCCTCCAGTGGGGGGAAGGGCCTGCGTGTTCCCCACCGCATGACCTGGCGGAGCCAACCACACTTTTGGCCGGGCGCCGCTAAATTTTTTGCTCGTTCCTCACAAAAAATTCGGCTGCACCCGGCCAAAAGTGCGGTAGCCCTTCGGGCAGGTCATACGGTGGGGAACACGAAGGCCCCTTGTGGCTGGGAGCTCGAACCAAAAGCACGCCGCTGCGCGGCGAGCGCCGCTTGCGCGGCGGGGGCGCTTTGCGTGAAGAGGGGGTCTGGGGTCCTGTGTGGTTGGGGGGTTGGGTGGTTTCCGCATGGGTGCGGAAGTCGCGGTGCGTGGTGGGGGTTCCGCCCGGTCGGCGGATGGTCGTCGCCTCGGGTCCGGTGGACAGTCGGCGGGTGCCGACCAACGTGTTTCCCGCCTCGCCCAAGGGTCACCGCGACCCCCGGATCGTCGTGCGCAAGATGGCGCTGCTCAACGCGCCGCACATGAAGCCGTTGACCGAGTTCGCCAAGAAGATCGCCGAGGAGCGCAAGGCGGAGGTGCCGCTGTTCGACCCGGCCAGTGGTGGGATCGACGCGAAGGTGTTGTTGCTGCTCGAATCGCCCGGGCCGAAGTCGGTGGCCGGGAGCGGGTCCGGGCTCATCTCGTTGGACAACGACGACCAGACCGCCGTCAACGGGTTCACCGCGATGGCCGAGGCGGGCCTGTCGCGCCAGGTGTGCCTGAACTGGAACGTCGTCCCCTGGTACCTCAGCGGCCACGCGCCGACGCCGGCCGACCTCCGCGCCGCGATCCCCTACCTGGTCGAACTGCTCCGGATGCTCAAGAGCCTGAAGGCCGTGGTCGTGCTCGGCACCCCGGCGGGCACCGGCTGGAACCTGTCCGGCAAGGGGTACGGGCTCAAGGTGTTCAACGCGCCGCACCCGTCGCCGCAGTCCATCAACCGGGACCGGGCGACCCGGTGGCCGCAGCTGGTCGAGGCGTTCCGGCAAGCGGCGGCGGCGATCGCGTAGGCCTTTTCACAAGCGGTTCGACCAGCCTGCGAGCAGGAGTTCACGGAGTCGGAATCGGTACACCCGAGAATTCCCCCAGGCATGTCGAAACCCGGCAGGCTGCTTCGTCGAACGGGTAGAGGGACCACCCGGCCGACCCGGAAGGAGTCACCGCCATGAACGCCACCATCACCCACCGCGACCGCGCCGTCCTCCGCGCCGTCGCCGCCGGCCGCTGCCGCTACACCGCCGGCACCCTCCTGGTCGACGGGCTGGCCTGCTGCGACCAGTTCCTCGGACCCCGCCTGGTCCGCGCCGGCCTGATCGCCCCGCAGTCGGGCGGTCCGGCGCGCTTGACGCGGGCGGGCCGCTCGGCGCTGGACACCGCGTTCCCGACCGCCGCCTAGGGGCCCACCGCGCGGTCGATCCGCGAACGCAGGTCCCGCAGGTACGACACGAGTTCCACCGGCGTGTGGACCTCGAAGTCGCACCCCAGCAACACGATCCGGAACGCGACGTACTCCAGGGTGTCGGCGTGCGTGCGGAGCCACGTCCGCCCCTCGCCCACCTCCCGCAACTCCTCGGGCGTGTCGCCGAGCCGCTCGCGCACCGCCCGCAGGGGCAGGTCCACGGTCACCTCCGCCCGGTAGACCGGCGGCCCGCTCAGCATCCTCTCCCGCATGTAGGTGGCGGCGTCGGCCGCCGGCAGCTCGCGGACCGCCGCCCGCGCCCCGGTCGCCAGCACCCGCTCCACCCGGTCCACGCGGAACACCCGCCAGTCGTCCCGCTCGACGTCGAACGCGAGCAGGTACCACCGCCGCCCCGACGGCACGAGCGCCGTGGGCTCGACGTGCCGGCGCGACTCCGACCCGTCCGCCGCCCGGTAGTGGAACCGCAGCCGCTCGCGGTTGGCGATGGCGCCGGCGATCGACGCCAGGTGCTCCGGATCGACCCCGGGTCCGTCCCCCGCGAGGTCCACCGGCACGGTCGCCGCGCCCAGCGCCGCCACCCGCCGCCGCAGCCGGGACGGCAGCACCTGCTCCAGCTTCGCCAACGCCCGCACCGACGCCTCGCCGATCCCGGTCACGGGCTGGCGCGTCGCCGTGCGCAGCCCGACCGCGATGGCCACGGCCTCCTCGTCGTCCAGCAGCAGCGGCGGCATCGCGGTGCCCGCCGCCAGCCGGTACCCGCCCTCCGCGCCCATGGTCGCCCGCACCGGGTAGCCGAGGTCGCGCAGCCGTTCCACGTCCCGGCGGATCGTGCGGGGACTGACCTCCAGCCGCTGCGCCAACTCGCTGCCCGGCCACTCGCGCGGGGTCTGCAACAGCGACAGCAGGGCGAGCAGGCGGCCGGAGGTCATGCCGCCAGCATGCCGCACGAACTAGGCCAGGGTGTGTCCTAGTGCCCACCGCTCGAACCGGGTCGCCGGGCGGCCCAGCACCCGCGCCACGTCGTCGGTGAGCCGCGCGGCGTGCCCGGCCCGCGCCCACAGCACCCCGCTGCGCCACGCCGGGTCGATGTCGGCCGGGTCCACGTCCACCACGTCGCGCCGGCCCAGGATCGCCGCCTGCTCGGGCACGCTCAACGCCTCCGGGCCGGTCAGCTCGTAGATCCGCCCGTCGTGGCCGCCCAGCAGGGCCTCCACGGCGACGGCCGCGATGTCGGCGGGGTCGATGACGCCGTGCTTGGCGTCGCCGGTCATGTTGACCACCGGCGTGTGCAGCACGTTGGTGGCGAACGTGGCCGGCCGCAGGACCGTCCACGCCGGACCGCCGGCCGCCAACGCCTCGTCGGCCGCGAGGTGGTGGGGCGCCAGCACGGATCCCTCGAACACCTCGCCGGTGCCGATCGCCGACAGCCGCACGACCCGCCGCACCCCGGCCGCCCGCGCCGCCGAGAGGAACGCGAGGTCGTGGTCCGGGGTGGGGGACACGGTCACGAGGTAGGCCGCCGTCACGTCCCGAAGGGCGTTCCGGAGGGACTCGGGGTCGGTGTAGTCGCCGTGGACGTCGTCGGGTCGGGACGGGTCGCGGGTCATGCCGCGCACGGGCAGACCGCGGTCGAGCAGGAGCTGTCGGACGAGGCTGCCGGTGGTGCCGGTGACGCCGGTGATCAGGAACATGCCACCACGATCGCCGCCCACCGGGTCGCGGCGATTGGAAAAACCGGCACTACTTCTTCGCGCGGCTGGGCGCGACCCGGGGCGGCTCGTTGGGCATCTTCGGGTACACGGGCGGCCAGGGCGCGTCCATCAGGCCGTTCTCCATGTCCCGGCGGGACATCTCCAGCAACGGCTCGATCGACTGCGGACGCTCCGGCATGGCCTCCCACGGGTCCGGCCGGCCCGGGACGGTGGCGATGGTGAGCCGGTCCGGGTCGACGGAACCCAGTTCCGCCCAGGAGATCGGCGTCGAGACCTGCGCCCCGACCCGCGGCCGGACGCACCACGCGCCGAACACCGTCTTGTGGGGAGCGTTCTGGTTGAAGTCGACGAACACGCGGGACCCGCGTTCCTCCTTCCACCACTGCGCCGTGATCTGCTCGGGGTGCCGGCGCTCCAACTCGCGCGCCAACGCCACGGCCGCCGCGCGCACCTGGTACCCGTCCCACTCGGGGCGCAGCGGGACGTAGAGGTGCAGCCCGCGCGACCCGGTCGTCTTGACGAACGCCTCGATGCCCAGCTCGGCCAGCAACGACCGGGTCAGCCGCGCCGCCTCGCGCAGCTGCGGGAAGGCGACGCCGGGGGACGGGTCGAGGTCCACGCGCAGCTCGTCGGTCACCTCGGGGCGCTCGGCGCGGATCGGCCACACGTGGAAGCCCAGGCAACCCAGGTTCACCGCCCACAGGACGTGCCGGACGTCGGCGGCGACCAGGGCTTCGCTGGTGGTCCCGTTCGGGGTGGACACGGTGGTGGTCCGGAGCCAGTCCGGCGCGTTCTTCGGCACCCGCTTCTGGAAGAACGACTTCCCGCCCGCACCCTCGGGATAGCGCTCCATCAGGAGCGGACGGCCGCGCATCGTGCGCATGAGCGGCTCGGCGACGGACGCGTAGTAGCGGGCCAGGTCGAGCTTCGTCTCGCCGCGCTGCGGGAAGAACACCTTGTCCGGGCTCGTGATCTCGACGCCCTCGACCTCGGTCACAGCCCGAACACCTCCGCCAGCTCGGCCGGCGGCGCTTCGTCGAGCTGCTCGTAGGTGCACGACGCCGGGGTCCGGTCGGGCCGGAAGCGGACCAGGCGCGCGGTGTGCCGGAACCGGCGGCCCTCCACGTGCTCGTACCGGACCTCGGCGACCAGTTCCGGGCGGACCGGTTGCCAGGCCATGTCCTTGGTCGGCGCCCACCGGCTGGGCGCGCCCCGGGTCTCGGCGTCGGCGCCGGCCCACTCGCCCCACGGGTGGCCGTCGAGCGCGTTCTCGCGGTAGGGGGCCAGTTCGGCCACGAGTTCGCGGCGGCGGGCGGCGGTGAAGCTGCTGGCCACGCCCACGTTGTGCAGTTGATCGCCGTCGTAGAGGCCGAGCATGAGCGAGCCGACGCCCTCGCCGTCCTTGTGCCAGCGGAACCCGGCGACCACGCAGTCCGCGGTGCGTTCGTGCTTGACCTTCCACATCACGCGCTTGTCCTGCTCGTAGGGCAGGTCGGTGCGCTTGGCGACCACGCCGTCGAAGCCCGCGCCCTCGAAGCGGGTGAACCAGTCCTGGGCGATGTCCGGGTCGTCGGTCGCCGGGGTGAGGTGGAGTGTTTTGGAGGGCTTGAGCGCCTGTTCGAGGAGGGTGCGGCGTTCCTTGAAAGGGGTGGTGGTGAGGTCGCGGTCGCCCAGGGCGAGCAGGTCGAACGCCACGAAGTCGGCGGGGGTCTCGGCGGCGAGCTTGCGCACGCGGGAGGCCGCCGGGTGCAGCCGGAGCTGGAGCAGCCCGAAGTCCAGGCCCCCGGGGGTGACGATGACGATCTCCCCGTCCACCACGCACCGCTCGGGCAGGCCGGCGCGCAGGAGTTCGACCACCTCGGGGAAGTAGCGGGTCAGCGGCCGGTCGTTGCGCGAGCCCAGCTCGATCTCGTCGCCGTCGCGGAACACCACGCACCGGAACCCGTCCCACTTGGGTTCGAACACCAGCCCCGCCTCGCGCGGCACCTCGCGCACGGCCTTGGCCAGCATCGGGCGCACCGGCGGCATCACGGGCAGGTCCACGCGGCGAGCGTAAGCCGGGAAGCCGATTTCCACTCGACTTCGCCGGCGACGGCCAATCGAGGACCGGAGTTGACCGCGATGCGGTTTAGTGTTCGGAGCAACGACGAGAACTGCGCGACGACGAGACTGCGCGCGACGACTGCGCGGCGACGAGAACTGCGCGACGACGAGGACGAAGGACGGCACGATGACCACCACGACGCTCTCCGCCGAGAAGGCCGACCTGCTCAGCACCCTGGCCAAGCACCGCGGCTTCCTGAAGTTCACGGTCCGGGGCATCACCGAGGAGCAGGCCCGCGCGACGCCCACGGCGAGCGCGCTGTCCCTGGGCGGGCTGATCAAGCACGTCCGGGACGTGGAGGAGAGCTGGATGCGCTTCGCGGTGGGCGGCGCGGAGCTGATGGAGAGCGTGGCCGGCGACTGGGAGAACGGCCACCGGTTGCTGCCGGAGGAGTCGTTGGCCGAGGCGCTCGCGGCGTACGAGGAGACGGCGCGCAAGACGGAGGAGATCGTCGCGGGGCTGGACCTCGACTCCGCCCACCCGCTGCCGGAAGCGCCGTGGTTCGCGAAGGAGTCGTGGACGGCGCGGCGCGTGCTGCTGCACCTGATCGCCGAGACTTCGCAGCACTCGGGTCACGCCGACATCATTCGGGAGACTTTGGACGGTCAGAAGACCATGGGCTGAACGGTTCGCGCTCTCAAGATCAAAAGCTCAAAAGCCTGAAAGCCAAAAGCTAAAAGCGGCCGGGAGGCCTCCAGTGGGGGGAAGGGCCTGCGTGTTCCCCACCGCATGACCTGGCGGAGCCAACCACAGATTTCCCCGGGTGCCGCTAAAACTTTTGCTCGTTCCTCGCAAAACTTTCGGCGTCACCCGGGGAAATCTGTGGTAGCCCTTCGGGCAGGTCATACGGTGGGGAACACGAAGACCCCCTGTGGCTGGTAGCTCAGCCGCCGCTGCGCGGCGGAAGGGCTGGGGCGCGGGGGGAATGATCGAGTTGGGGGTGGGGTTGGTCTGGTTAGAGTGCTGACCGCGTGGTTGGCATCGAGGAGCGGAGTGGGTATGGGGTTGAAGGTCGGGTACAAGGCGTCTGCCGAGCAGTTCGGGCCTCGGGAGCTGGTCGAGTACGCCGTGCGGGCCGAAGAGGTCGGGTTGGACAGTGTCACCGTGTCCGACCACTTCCTGCCCTGGCGGCACGAGGGTGGGCATGCGCCGTTCGCGCTGTCCTGGTTGTCCGCCGTCGGCGAGCGGACCTCCCGGGTGACGCTCGGCACCAGCGTGTTGACGCCCACCTTCCGGTACAACCCCGCCGTCGTCGCGCAGGCGTTCGCCACGCTCGGCCTGCTCTACCCGGGGCGCGTCTTCCTCGGCGTCGGGTCCGGGGAGGCGTTGAACGAGATCGCCGTGTCCGGGCGGGAGTGGCCCGAGTTCAAGGAGCGGTTCGCGCGGTTGCGGGAGGCTGTGCGGCTCATCCGCGAGTTGTGGACGCGGGACAGCGTCGACTTCGACGGCGAGTACTACAAGCTCGTCAACGCCAACGTCTACGACCGGCCCGAGCAGCCCGTGCCCATCTACATCGCGGCCGGTGGGCCGACCGTGGCCAAGTACGCCGGGCGCGCCGGGGACGGGTTCATCTGCACCTCGGGCAAGGGCATGGAGCTCTACACCGAGCAGTTGCTGCCCGCGGTGGCGGCGGGTGCGGAGGCGGCCGGGCGGGAGTTCGGTGACGTCGACCGGATGATCGAGGTCAAGCTGTCCTACGACCGCGACCCCGAGCGGGCGCTGGCGAACACCCGGTTCTGGGCCCCGCTGTCGTTGACGCCCGAGCAGAAGCACAGCGTGGGCAGCGCCGAGGAGATGGAGCGCTTGGCCGACGAGCTGCCCATCGAGCAGGTGGCCAAGCGCTGGATCGTCGCCTCCGACCCCGAGGACGCCGTCGCGCGGATCAAGCCCTACGTCGACGCCGGCCTCAACCACCTCGTCTTCCACGGCCCCGGCCACGACCAGGAGCGCTTCCTCACCCAGTTCTCCGAGGACGTGCTGCCGTTGCTGCGCAAGCTCTCCTGACCGAGGCGTCCAGGACGGGGTCGCCGAACAGCGTGATCCGCGCGATCCCGTCCTCGGCCAGGGCGAGCACCACCACCGCGAACGGCTCCCCGCGCAGGTGGGACACCGCGCCGTGGCCGCCGTTGACGCGGATCGGGCGCATCTCCCAGTCGCCGGGCGACTCCATGGCGTGCGCGGCCAGGTAGGGCGCGCAGGTCGCCTTGCCGGAGAACCACGTCGTGGCGGGGATCATCTCCAGCGCCGCGTCGGCGCGCAGCAGGTCCCGCAGCGCCGTCGCGTCGCTGTGCTCGAACGCGTCCAGGTAGCGGCGCAGCAGCTCCCGCGCCCGGTCCTCGGTCGGTTCCGCGGGCCGGGTCGCCGGGTTGACCTCCGCCAGGCGCGTGCGGGCCCGGCGCAGGGCGCTCTTCACCGCGTCCACCGTCATGTCCAGGACCTCGGCGGTCTCCGGGGCGGTGAACGCCAGGACGTCCCGGAGCAGGAGGACGGCCCGTTGCCGCGGCGGCAGGTGTTGCAGGCTCGCGATGAGCGCCAGCCGGATGCTGTCGCGCATCGCCGCCACCGCGGCGGGGTCGTCCTCCTCGCTGGTGACCAGGGCGTCGGGCAGCGGTTGCAGCCAGCGAACGCCCGGACCGGCGAACACGGCCGGGCGGTGCGGGTCGGCGGTCGGTTCCACCAGGCCGGACGGCAGCACCCGGCGGCTGTGGTGGGTCAACGCGGTCAGGCAGGCGTTGGTCGCGATCCGGTAGAGCCACACGCGCAGTGACGACCGCCCCTCGAAGTCGTCCAGTGCGCGCCACGCCCGCAGGTACGTCTCCTGCACCACGTCCTCGGCGTCGTCGACCGACCCGAGCATGCGGTAGCAGTGCGCCACCAGCTCCCGCCGGTGGCGCTCCGCCTCCCGCTGGAAGTCCTCCCTCACCGGAGGAACTCCTCCGCGAACCGCCGCAGCGGCCCGGGGTCCGTGCCGAGGAACCCGACCACCAGCTCCTGCACCCCCGCCGCCGCGTACCGGTCGATCCGCCGGCGGATGGTCTCGGGCGTGCCGATCAGGCCGTAGGACGCCAGGTCACCGGGGTAGGCGAAATCCGCGCCCGGGGGGATCGACGCCCTCGCCTCCTCGTCGGTGTCGGCGATGACGCACATGGTGGTCGTGGTGCGCTTGATGCGGTCGTAGTCGGTGCCCAGGTCTGCGCAGTGCTTCCGCAGCACCTCGTACTTGTGCTCCAGGCCCTCCGGCGACTCGATGACGTTGCAGGCGTCGGCGTGCCGGGCCACGATCCGCAACGTCACCCGCTCGCCGCCGCCCGCGATCATCATCGGGATGCGCGGCTGCACGCCCTTCGGCTGGTTCACCGCCCCGCGCACCGAGTGGTACCGGCCCTCGAACGTGGCCTCCTCCTCCGTCCACAGCGCACGGACCACCTGAACGGCCTCCTCCAGCCGCCGCAGCCGCTCGCCGGGCGGCGGGAACTCGTAGCCGTAACCGGTGTAGTCCGGCTCGTACCAGCCCGCGCCGATGCCGAAGGTGAACCGGCCGCGCGACAGCACGTCCACGGTGGACGCCATCTTGGCCTGCAGCGCCGGGTTGCGGTAGCCGCCGCCGGTGACCAGGTGGCCCAGCCGGATGCGGGAAGTCTCGCGGGCCAGCGCGGTGAGCGTGGTCCACGACTCGAACAGGTAGTCCTGCGAGGACGGGACGGTGTGGAAGTGGTCGGCGGCCCACAGCGCCGCGTAGCCGCACTCGTCGGCCGCCCGCGCGAGCCGGGTGATCGAGTCGAACGCGGCCACGGGGTCGGTGTGGCCGGCGAAGTCGCGGCCGAAGCCGGTGGGCAGGAAAACGGAGAACTCCATGGACGTGCAGACCTCGCCGGCGCCCGAAAGGGGTCGGTGTCCCTAGAAGCGGCAGAACCGCCGGATCCGGTCGGCGTGCGACGGGTACGCCGCGGCCACCTCGTCCGCCTTGGCGAAGGAGACCACGTCGTCGGTGTACGGCGGCACCACCACCGTCCCCACCAGCGACCACTCGCCCGCGGGCTCGCTGGCCTGCCACACCCCGGCGGGCACGACCACCTGGGGCCGCTGCCCCGCCGCCAGGTCCGGCCCGAGCACCGGTTCCTCGACCCGCCCGTCCGGGTGCAGCAGCAGCATCCGCAGCGGCGCGCCCGCGTGGTGGGCGTAGACCTCCAGGTGGGTCAGGACGTGCAGCCCGGAGAACTCGGGCGCGCGCAGCAGGTAGTAGATCGCCGACGCCTCCGCCGAGCGCCAGGACTGGCCGAAGTGCCCGCCCTCCACCGGCAGCTCCTCCAGGCCCAGCAGGGTGATCGCCTCGTCCGGCGTCATGTCAGCTCCGCCTCCACCGATCCGTGCACCACGACCATGCCCTTGCCCAGTCGTTTCGCGGTATACATCGCGGCGTCCGCGCTGCCCAGCAGGTCGTCGGCGGTGAGCGCCGGGTCGTGGGTCTCCCGGTGCGAGATGCCGATGCTGGCCCTGATCAGGTGCTCGCCGCCGGCCGTGCGGTGCGGGGACGCCATCGCCGCCAGCACCCGGTCGCCGATCTCCTCCGGCCGCGCCGGGTAGCCGTCGACCAGGATGCCGAACTCGTCGCCGCCCAGCCGCGCCACCGTGTCCTGCGGGCGCACGCAGTGCTGGAGCCGTTCGGCGACGATCCGCAGCACCTCGTCGCCCTCGGCGTGGCCGTAGTTGTCGTTGACGTCCTTGAACCCGTCCACGTCGATGAACAGCACGACCAGCGGGTCCGGCCGGTCCAGGGCGGCGTTGAGGCGTTCGCGGAACAGCACGCGGTTGGCCACCCCGGTCAACGGGTCGTGGTAGGCCTGGTGGCGCAGGCGTTCGCGGCTGTCGCGGAGCTGTTCGAGCAGCTTGACGTTGTCGATCAGGGTGAACAGCTGCCGCGCGATCACCAGCAGCACCACCCCGAGGCCCACGTAGATCTCGAACGGGTTGAGCCGCACGCCGGTGGCCGTCCCGACCACGATGAACAGGCCGGTGACCAGCATCGGCAGGTACGGCACGAGGATGTGCAGCATCTCGCCCGCCCGCAGCCGCCCGGTCCCGGACCGCTCGCGGCGCGGGCTGCTCGGCGCGATCGAGGACAGGAAGAACATCGCCGGGCACACCATGAACCCGATGTCCGCGGCCGTGGGGATCGTCGTCGCGCCCTTGCTCACCAGGAACGCGAACACCCACCCCGACGACGACTGCGCCAGCCCGGCGATCGCCACGAACAGCATGGGCAGTTGCCGCACCGACCGGTGCGACCACGAGGACACCAGAAGCACGACCAGCATCACCAGGTACGCGGCCGGGTGCGCCACGACGGTCGCGAACCCGGGTCCGGAGGTGGCCCACGCCCGGACCATCGACTCCAGCAGCGACACCCAGGTGAGGACGAACAGCGAGCCGACGACGATCAGGCCGTCCAGCACGATGACGACCTTGCTGCGGTGGTTGGGCAGCGACCCGGAGCCGCCGTGGCCGAGGACGAGCACGGCGAACAGGACGAGGACCGGGACCAGGATGAACCCGAGCGGGGCCACGGTGGTCGAGGGCAGCGAGACACCCAGGAACACCTGTCCCCAGATCCACGCGCACAGGCCGACCGAGAGGCTCGCCATGGCCGCGGCCATCCACAACCGCCACCTGCGGGCAGTGCCCTGCCTGCGCAACCCGGCCCGCCAGTAGCAGACCATCGCGGCTGTGGACCCGACGAGCTGGGTGAACTTGTCGACGGCGACCGAGGTCTGGCGGTCGAGGGCTCCGGAGACGACCAGGGAGACCACGATGACCACGAGCAGGCAGACGGCAGCCGTGATGAGGCCGAACCGTCTCAGGGTCATGGCACCCCGCCTATGCCGCGACTGGGAGTCGATCAGGTGACCGAGCCACTGTAGTGACACCGTAACGCTCCGTGGACACGGGGGTGTCCGGGTGTGACCGTGTTGGATTGCGCCGCCTCCGGCGTCGCGCGCGAGGCCGCCTGGTAGTCGGCTCATCGCGTCGATTTTCGCCCCGATCGAAAGACGTGATCGGAGCGAAAATCGACG
>NZ_JBEZBW010000170.1:0-11120 GCF_040647305.1 Saccharothrix sp. NPDC042600
TTCCTCACAAAAAATTCGGCTGCACCCGGCCAAAAGTGTGGTAGCCCTTCGGGCAGGCCATACGGAGATGACACAAGCAAGAAGCCCGGGTTGGGTGGTGACCCGGCGGGGCCCCGCGAATCGGGCGGGGGGCTGCGATCGGGGTGGGGGGCTGCGATCGGGGTGGGGCCCCGCGAGTGGGTGCGGGGCCCCTGTTGGTGTCAGAGTTTGACCGGGTAGTGGGGCTCCGGGATGACGGGGCGGATTCGGCCTTCGATGAAGATGCCGTGCCAGATCATGAAGACCAGCAGTGCCCAGATGCGGCGGCTGTTGTCGGCCACGCCCGAGCGGTGTTCCTCGATGACGCGCAGGACCGCGTTCTTGTCGATGTACTGGTCGGTCTGGCTCTTGTGGACGTGGTCCACCGCCCAGTCGTGCATCTCGTCCTTCAGCCAGTGCCGGATCGGGACCGGGAAGCCCAGCTTGCGGCGGTTGAGGACGTGGGGCGGGACGATGTCGCGGATCGCCCGGCGCAGGGCGTGCTTCGTCGTCTCCTTCGTCAGCTTCAGCTCCGACGGGACCTGCGAGGCGATGCGGAAGACCTCCGGGTCCAGGAACGGCACGCGCAGTTCCAGGGAGTTGGCCATCGTCATCTTGTCGGCCTTGACCAGGATGTCGCCGCGCAACCAGGTGAACAGGTCCACGTGCTGCATGCGGGTCACCGGGTCCCAGCCCTGGCTCTCGCGGTACGGCTGGGCCGTCACGTCCTGGTGCGACACGTTCGGGTCGTAGGAGCGCAGGACCTGGCGAAGCTGGTCGTCCAGGAAGATGCGGGCGTTGCCGTAGTAGCGCTCCTCCAGGGTCAGCGCGCCCCGGCGCAGCAGGTCCTTGCCGCGCACGCCCTGGGGGATCTTGGTCGAGACCTTGCCCATGGCCTTGCGCAGGGCGCCCGGCACCTTCTCGAACGGGGCCAGCGACAGCGGCTCGCGGTAGATCGTGTAGCCGCCGAACAGCTCGTCCGCGCCCTCACCCGACAGGACGACCTTCACGTGCTCGCGGGCCTCGCGGGCGATGAACCACAGCGGGACCAGCGCCGGGTCGGCCACCGGGTCGTCCAGGTACCACGTGATGAGCGGCAGGGCGTCCATCATCTCCTGCGCCGTCACGGCCTTGACCACGTGCTTCACGCCGATCGCCGCCGCCGACTCGGCCGCCACGTCGATCTCCGAGTAACCCGAGCGCTCGAAGCCGGTGGTGAAGGTGATGAGGTCCGGGTTGTGCTCCTTGGCCAGGGCCGCGACCACGGTCGAGTCGATGCCGCCGGACAGGAACGAGCCGACCGTCACGTCCGCGCGCATGTGCTTGGCGACGGAGTCGCGCAGCGCCTCGGTGATCTCGTCGTACAGCCGGTTCGCGTCGGCGTCGCCGTGCACGGCGCGCGGGCGGAACGTGGCCGGGAAGTACCGCTCGACCACGGGCTTGCCGCCGGGCGTGACGGTGAACGACGTGCCGGACTCGATGCGGTGGATCTGGGTGTGCAGCGACTCCGGCTCCGGCACGTACTGCAGGATCAGGTAGTGCTGGAGGGCCTTGCGGTCCAGCTCGGGGCGGATGCCGAGGGTCTGGGTCAGCTCCAGCAGCGACTTCTTCTCGCTGGAGAACGCCACGCCGCCGGGGCCGGTCGCGTAGTACAGCGGCTTGATGCCGAACGGGTCGCGCGCGCCGAAGACCACCTTGCGCTGGTTGTCCCAGATCAGGAACGCGAACATGCCGCGCAGCTTCGCCACGGCCGCCGGGCCCCAGTGGTGGTAGGCGGCGACGATGGTCTCGGTGTCGCCGTCGGTGGCGAACGCCGTGCCGAACTCCTTGGTCAGCTCGGCGCGCAGCTCCAGGTAGTTGTAGATTTCGCCGTTGAAGTTGATGGTGTAGCGACCCGGCGCCTCCGGCGGGCCCCAGTGCAGGGGCTGGTGGGAGTGCTCGATGTCGATGATGGCGAGCCGGTTGAAGCCGAAGACGACCTCGCCGCCCTGCCAGGTGCCCGTCTCGTCAGGGCCGCGGTGGCGCTGGCAGCGCATCGCGTGCGCCACTGCCGAGCGCGCCTGCTCCGCTTCGTTCTCGCCAGGGCAAACCAGTCCAAGCAGGCCGCACACGCCGTCGCACCTTTCGTGGGGTGTGGAGAAGCTCCCAGTATGCCGGGGTGCCTTTGTGTGACCGAAACTGCACCGGTCGGGGGCTCCCCCCGAGGGGTGGGACCCACCGTGCTGAGCTACGCTCCCGCATGATCCGGCAAGGGGCGTTGTCTCATCCCTGCCTGTGTCTGATGCCGTCTCCTGTGGCGGCGGTGAGCTTTCAACGAGGAGGCGGCGAGCAGTGGGCCTGAAGGAGGGCACCAGGGCAGCGCGGCTGGCCAAGGTCGTCGGGCTGGTCGGCCTGGTCGGCGTCGGGGCCACGGGTTGCTCCACGGAAGAGGTGCTGCGCTTCGGCTGGCCGGTGGCCGTGACGCCGCAGGCGGAGCGGATGCGCGAGCTGTGGACCTGGTCGGTCATCGCCGCGCTCGCGGTCGGTGTGATCGTCTGGGGGCTGATCCTCTGGTCGGTGGCGTTCCACCGCAAGAAGAGCGAGGAGCTGCCCCGCCAGGTTGCCTACAACCTGCCGCTGGAGCTGGTGCTCATCGTCGTTCCGACGGTCATCGTCGCGGTGCTCTTCTACTTCACCGCGGTCACCCAGAACTACGTCACGAAGAAGTCCGACAACCCGGACGTGACGGTCGACGTGATCGCGTTCCAGTGGAACTGGGAGTTCCGCTACCCGGACTACAAGACCGACCGCGACAACACCCCGGTGAGCACCGTCGGCACGTCCGGCGAGATCCCGCTGCTGGTGGTCCCGGCGGACCGGTCCATCCGGTTCAACCTGGAGTCCACCGACGTCATCCACTCGTTCTTCGTGCCGGAGTTCCACTTCAAGCGGGACGTCTTCCCGGACCCGAAGAAGAACAACCAGGACAACGCGTTCGAGATCACCAAGATCGACCGCCCGGGTTCGTTCGTGGGCCGCTGCGCCGAGCTGTGCGGCGTGTACCACGCGGTGATGAACTTCGAGGTCCGCGCCCTGGAACCGGCCCTGTTCGACCGCTACATGTCGCTGCGCGAGAAGAACAACCCGAAGACGGGTCAGCCCTACAGCGCCGCCGAGGCGCTGACCGAGCTGAACTGCGGCGAGCTGTGCACGCCGTACGCGGTCACGACCAAGCCCTTCGACACCGACCGGACCGTCCGCGAGGCGTCCGGCGGCGGGAAGTAGGAGGACGCTGCGATGAAGGTCGAAGCCCGCATTTTTGACTTGGTGATGGCGTTCTCGTTCCTGATGGCCGTCGTGTACGGCTACTGGACGTGGGCCGACACGGGCGCCGTCGAGCCGACCGGCACGGTCGCGCTGGCGCTGACCGGTGGCCTGGCGCTCATCGTCGGCACGTACTTCCGCTTCGTGGCGCGTCGCATCGAGGTGCGGCCGGAGGACAACGCGGACGCCGAGGTGTCCGACGGCGCCGGTGAGCTGGGCTTCTTCAGCCCGGGGTCGTACTGGCCGGTGGGCTTGGCGGCGGCGGCCGCCGTGTCCGGTGTGGCGGTCGCGTTCTGGCACGTGTGGCTGCTGGTGATCGGCATCGTGCTGGTGCTGATCATGGTGGGCGGCCTGGTCTTCGAGTACCACACCGGTCCGAACCACGACTGACCTGCGCTGACGCTGAGAAGGGCCGCCTCCCGGGTTCGGGGGGCGGCCCTTTCGCGTTGCGGGGTGGCGCTGCGTTTGCGGGGTGACGCTGCGTGCGCGGGTGCGCGGGTGCGCGGGTGGGGCGGTGGGGGACGGGCGGCGGGGTTCCCCGTCCGCCCGGGTTCCGTCTCGCGTCAGGCGGCGTCGAGGCCGGCTTCCTGGCTGGCCGACTTCTGGTAGCTGTCGACGTACTCCTGCTCCGACAGCTCCAGGATCCGGTACACGATCTCGTCGGTCACCGAGCGCAGCACCGGCAGCGACTCCTGCATCCCCGCGTACCGCGAGAAGTCCAGCTGCTCGCCGAACCGGATGGTCACCGGGCGGATGCGAGGCAGTTTCGCGTCCACCGGCTGGACCTTGTCCGTCCCGATGATGCCCACCGGCACGACCGGCGCGCCGGACTCCAGGGCCATCCGCGCCACGCCGGTGCGCCCGCGGTGCAGGCGGCCGTCCAGGGAGCGCGTGCCCTCGGGGTAGATGGCGAACGCGTCGCCGCGGGCCAGGATCGTCGCCACGGTGTCCAGCGACGCCCGCGCCGCCCTACCGACACCCCGCTGTACCGGAACGTGCCCCAGCGAGCCGAAGAAGTACCGGGAAAGCCGTCCCTTGACGCCCTTGCCCACGAAGTACTGCGCCTTCGCGAGGAAGTACACCCGGCGCGGCACGACCATCGGGATCACGATGCTGTCGATGAACGACAGGTGGTTGGACGCCAGGATCACCGGCCCGTCCGCCGGGATGTTCTCCAGACCCTCGACCCGGGGCCGCCACACCAGCCTCGCCGTGGGCGCGACGACCCGCCTCATCACCGTGTAGAGCATGGGAACAGCATCCCCCGTCGAAGTTACCGCCGGGTCAAAAAGGTGGCTGAGAACTCAGGATTCCGCCAGTCGAACCTTCAGCTCGGTGGACCGCGCCGCCCACCGCCGCAGCAGGTCGGCCGCCGCGCCGGAGTCCACCGCCGACGCCGCCCGGGCCAGCCCCGCCCGCAGGTCCGCGTGCAGGTCGCCGCTGAACCCGGAGTGCGCCGCCACGGCGCCGGCCGCGTTGAGCAGCACCGCGTCCCGCACCGGCCCCGGCTTGCCGCCCACCAGCTCGCGCACGACCTCGGCGTTGACCGCCGCGTCGCCGCCCTTCAGGTCCTCCGGGGTGGCCACCGCGATGCCCAGCTCAGCCGGGTCGATCCGGTCCTCGCGCACCGCCCCGTCCGACACGACCCACACGGTCGTGGTCGTCGTGGTGGTGATCTCGTCCAGGCCGTCGTCGCCGCGCACGACCAGCGCCGTGCCGCCGCGCCGCGCGAACACGCCCGCCATCAGCGGGGCCGCGGCGGCCCGCGCGCAGCCGATCAGGCCGACCGCCGGCTGGGCCGGGTTGGTCAGCGGCCCGAGCAGGTTGAACGACGTCGGGATGCCCAGCTCGCGCCGGGGCCCCAGGGTGTGCCGGAACGCCGGGTGGAACACCGGCGCGAAGCAGAACCCGACCCCCAGCTCCTCGACGGTCGTCCGCACGCCCAGCGGCGGCAGGTCGATCGCCACGCCCAGGGCCTCCAGCACGTCCGCCGTGCCGCACTTGGACGACGCCGCCCGGTTGCCGTGCTTGACCACGGGCACGCCCGCGGCGGCGGCCACCAGGGTCGCCATGGTGGAGATGTTCACCGAGCCGGAGCTGTCGCCGCCCGTGCCGACGATGTCGGCCGCGCGCCCCTCGACGGTGAACCGGCGGGCGTGCTTGAGCATCGCCGCCGCCAGGCCGTCGACCTCCTCCGGCGTCTCGCCCTTGGCCCGCAGGGCCACCGCGAACGCGCCGATCTGGGCCGGGGTCGCCGCGCCGGACATGATCTGGTCCATCGCCCAGCCGGTGTCCTGCTCGCCGAGGTCCACCCGGTCGATGAGCCGGTTGAGCAGCAGCGGCCAGGTCCGGTCCCCCACCGGGGTCACCCCCGGACCGCGGGCACGCCCGTGGACCGCAGCACCTCGGCGACGGTCTCGGCGGCGGCCAGCGGGTCGAGCGGGTGGACGATGACGGCGTCCGCCTGCGACCACGTGGCCAGCCACCGGTCGTCCTTGCGGCGGACCGCGACGACGATCGGCGGGCAGTCGGTGATCTCGTTCTTGAGCTGGCGGGACAGGCCCATGCCGCCGGTCGGCTGCGCCTCGCCGTCCAGGATCGCCAGGTCGATGCCGCCGTTGTCCATCTCGTAGAGGACGTCGGCCACGCCGCCCGCCTCGACGTACTCGACGCGCGGCAGGTCGGGCGCGGGACGGCGGCCCACCGCGGTGATGATCGTCTCACGCACCTCGGGGCGGTGGCTGAACACCAGGATCCTGGTCGTCTGCGTGCTCATCTGCGCGATCCTCCGGCGGGTCGGGTGCCAGGTGGAAGGTGATGTTATCCGCCCCACTCAGGCGGACCCCTGCGGGACCTGGAGAGCGTCCCAACCGATCCAGTCGCCGCCCAGCCGCTGCGCCAGGCTCGCCATCCGCGACCGCTCCTGCGCGCACGACAGCGCGGTCAGCACCTGCACGCGCAGGGCGTGGGAAACCTCACCGGGAACCAACGTCCAGCCGTCCGGCGCGAGCAGCTCGCGGGCGCGTTCGACCTGGTCAGGGGGCAGGGTGAGGTGGTGGCGCAGCACCGCCGGGTCAGCCGTCCGGAGGTCGGGTGATCGGGCGAGCACGGCCGAGTCTGCCTCCGCGACGTCGAACGCCTCGGCGACCACCACCAGCCCCGGTGAATCGATCTCCAGTGCGGGTTCGCCCTTGCGGGACAAGCGATCACGCAACCGGCCCAGCAATCCCATGGCGTCCCTCACCGACCGTGTGACCCAGATGACCACTGCTCCTGCCCCGGACCCGATGGGCGGGGCGAAAACCTGCAAGCAATAATGCGTCGTGTGACAACGGCAGCGCCCTCCATCGGCCCGCGCGTGCACTCGCTGAACCGCCCGAACATGGTCAGCGTGGGCACGATCGTCTGGCTGTCCAGTGAACTGATGTTCTTCGCCGGCCTCTTCGCCATGTTCTTCACGGTGAAGGCCCAGAACGAAGGACCGTGGCCCCCCGCGCCGACGCACCTCAACGTGCCGTACGCGCTGTTCTTCACGATCATCCTGGTGGCCTCGTCGTTCACCTGCCAGTGGGGCGTGTTCGCCGCCGAGCGCGGTGACGTGTTCGGTCTGCGCCGGTGGTACCTGGTCACGTTGATCATGGGCGCGATCTTCGTGGCGGGCCAGGCGGGGGAGTACATCAACCTCGTCCACGAGGGCACCACGATCCCCGGCTCGGCGTACGGCACGGTCTTCTACCTGACGACCGGCTTCCACGGCCTCCACGTGATCGGCGGTCTGATCGCGTTCGGCTACCTGCTGGTCCGCACGAAGCTGAGCAAGTTCACCCCGGCCCAGGCGACCTCCGCGATCGTCGTGTCGTACTACTGGCACTTCGTCGACGTGGTCTGGATCGGCTTGTTCGCCGTCATCTACATCGTGCCCTGACCAGGCTCGCACCACCGACGAGCAGCACGAACCCCGAACTCACACCAGCAAGGGTTGCCGCACACATGACCACCAACACCACACGGGCCCGGAAGCGCGGCACCAAGCTGCGCCGGCGGATCTCGGGCCTCCTCGCCCTGGGCTTCGCGCTGCTGTCCGCGGGCTTCCTGTTCAGCGCGCTGGCACCGCAGCCGCAGACCGCGCAGGCGCAGGACGACCCGGCCCAGGTGCGGCTGGGCGAGCAGCTCTACAACAACACCTGCATCTCCTGCCACGGCAAGAACCTGGACGGCGTCGAGGACCGCGGCCCCAGCCTGATCGGCGTGGGCGAGGCGGCCGTGTACTTCCAGGTCTCCTCCGGGCGCATGCCGATGGCCCGCCAGGAGGCGCAGGCCCAGCGCAAGCCCGCCGTGTTCACGGCGGAGGAGATCGACGCCATCGGCGCGTTCATCCAGACCCGCGGCGGCGGCCCGGAGACCCCCGCGGAGCGCGGTGAGGCGCTGCGCGGCGAGAACTCCGCCCGCGGCGGCGAGCTGTTCCGGCTCAACTGCGCGGCGTGCCACAACTTCACCGGTCGCGGCGGGGCGCTGTCGTCCGGCAAGTTCGCACCCGTCCTGGACGGCGTGACCGAGGAGCAGCTCTACACGGCGATGCTCACCGGTCCGCAGAACATGCCGAAGTTCTCCGACCGGCAGCTCACGCCGGAGGAGAAGAAGGACATCATCGCGTACATCAAGTCGGTGACCGACGGGAACAACAACCCCGGCGGCGCCCCCCTCGGCGGCTTCGGGCCGGTTTCGGAGGGTCTGATCGCGTTCATCGTGGGTATCGCCGCCCTGATCGGCGTGACCCTCTGGATCGGAGCCAAGGCATGAGCGGCGAGAAGCCGAACGACCTGCCGAGCGAGGCGGAGCTCGCCGGCATGAGCAGGGACGAGCTGGTCAAGCTCGGCACGAAGCTGGACGGCGTCGAGCTGGTCCACTACGAGGACCGGTGGCCGGTCAAGGGCACCCGGGCCGAGCGCCGGGCCGAGCGGCTGGTCGCCCTGTGGTTCATCATCGCCGCGCTGGGCGGCCTGGCGTTCCTCGCCGCGTTCCTGTTCTGGCCGTGGCGCTACGAGGCGCCCAACACCGAGCACCACTTCCTCTACAGCCTCTACACGCCGGTCATCGGCCTGACCCTGGGCATCGCGATCCTGGGCCTGGGCGTCGGCGCGCTGCTCTACACGAAGAAGTTCATCCCCGAGGAGCTGGCGGTCCAGCAGCGCGGCGACGGCGGCTCGTCGGAGGTCGACAAGGCCACCATCGTCGCCTCGCTGGCCGACGCGGGCGAGCGCTCCACCCTCGGCCGCCGGTCGCTGATCAAGCGGACCGCGGGCCTGGGCGCGGGCGTCATGGGCCTGGGCGTGCTGGCGCTGCCGCTGGGCAGCCTCATCCGCAACCCGCACGCCGACAGCGAGACCAAGGAATCGCTGTGGCACACCGGCTGGAAGTCGGAGAACGGCGAGAAGGTCTACCTGCGCCGCCACACCGGCAACTTCCACGAGGTGGCCCTCATCCGGCCCGAGGACCTCGACGCCGGCGGTTTCGAAACAGTGTTCCCGTTCCGCGAGTCGGAGCGGAACGACGAGCACGCCCTGGTCGCGGCCCTGAAGCGGGCCGACAACCCGGTCATGCTGATCCGCCTGCGCCCCGGCCAGTCGGTGGTCAAGCGGGACGGCCAGGAGGACTTCAACTACGGGGACTTCTACGCGTACTCGAAGATCTGCACCCACCTGGGCTGCCCGACCTCGCTGTACGAGCAGCAGACCGGTCTGCTGCTGTGCCCGTGCCACCAGTCGCAGTTCGACGTCTTCCACTACGGCAAGCCCCGGTTCGGCCCGGCGACCCGTGCCCTGCCCCAGCTTCCGATCACGGTGGACGAGGACGGATACTTGATTGCCCGCAGCGACTTCACCGAGGCTGTGGGTCCGGCGTTCTGGGAGCGTAAGTCATGAGCGGCATCACCACGCCGACAAAGCGGCAGAACGCCGCCGCCCGCGCGGCGGGTGGTGCGGCGAAGTGGGCGGACGACCGGTTCCACATGGCCAAGGGCCTGCGGCACCAGATGAACAAGGTCTTCCCGACGCACTGGTCGTTCCTGCTCGGCGAGATCGCGCTTTACAGCTTCATCGTCCTGCTGCTGTCGGGCACGTACCTCACGCTGTTCTTCGACCCCTCCATGGAGGAGGTCGTCTACGAGGGCGCCTTCGTCAACCTCCAGGGCATCGAGATGTCCCGGGCGTTCGAGTCGACCCTGGAGATCTCGTTCGAGGTCCGCGGCGGCCTGTTCGTGCGCCAGGTGCACCACTGGGCGGCGCTGCTGTTCATGGCCGCGATCGTCGTGCACATGTTCCGGATCTTCTTCACCGGCGCCTTCCGGCGTCCGCGTGAGGTCAACTGGGTCATCGGCATCGTGCTGTTCATGCTCGGCGCGATCGAGGGCTTCCTCGGCTACTCGCTGCCCGACGACCTGCTCTCCGGCACCGGCCTGCGGGTCATGGCGGCCCTGCTGATCTCGTTCCCGGTCATCGGCACCTGGCTGAACTGGCTGCTGTTCGGCGGCGAGTTCCCCGGCACCGAGGTCATCCCGAGGCTGTACTCGCTGCACATCCTGCTGATCCCGGCCATCATCCTGGCCCTGGTCGCGGTGCACCTGGGCCTGGTCTGGTACCAGAAGCACACCCAGTTCCCGGGGGTGGGCCGCAAGGAGACCAACGTCGTGGGCGTCCGGATCATGCCGGTGTTCGCGGCCAAGGGCGGCGGCTTCTTCGCCATCGTCGTCGCGGTCACCGCGATCATGGGCGGCATCTTCCAGATCAACCCGGTGTGGAACTTTGGCCCGTACAACCCGGCGCAGGTCTCGGCGGGTTCGCAGCCCGACTGGTACATGGGCTGGACCGACGGCCTGGTCCGCATCTGGCCGGCGTGGGAGCTCTACCTGGGCGACTACACGGTGCCCGCGCCGTTCTGGCCGTTCATGCTGGGCCTGCCGCTGCTGACCGGCATCGCGGCGGTGTACCCGTGGATCGAGCGCAAGATGACCAAGGACTACGCGCACCACAACCTGCTGCAGCGCCCCCGCGACGTGCCGGTCCGGACGTCGCTGGGCATGATGGCGATCTCGTACTTCATGGTGCTGCTGGTCATGGGCGCGAACGACATCTTCGCCTACCAGTTCGACATCTCGCTGAACGCGACGACGTGGATGGGCCGCATCGGCCTGCTGGTGATCCCGCCGATCACGTACTTCATCACCTACCGGATCTGCATCGGCTTGCAGCGCGGCGACCGGGAAGTGCTGGAGCACGGCGTGGAGACGGGCATCATCAAGCGCCTGCCGCACGGCGAGTTCATCGAGGTCCACCAGCCCCTGGGCCCGGTCGACGACCACGGCCACCCGCTGGAACTGGCCTACCAGGGCGCCCCGGTGCCCAAGAAGATGAACAAGCTGGGCTCGGCCGGCCACCCGGTCCCGGGCAGCTTCCTGACCCCGGACTCGCCGGAGGAAACCGCGGCCCTGGCCCGAGCCCGCGGCGAGAACGGCGGCCCGAAGGACGCCCTGACGGCGGAGAACAAGCCGTCGAGCGAACTGGCCGGGAAGCCCTCGCAGCCGGAGGACTGAGCAAGGACACAGTGGAAGGCCCCGCACCACCCGGTGCGGGGCCTTCCGCTTTCGAGCGCGCAGCGCCTGCTTTCCGAGCGCGCAGCGTCTGGCTTCTGGGCGCGCAGCGCCTGATTTTTCGGGCGCGCAGCGCCCCCGCTTTTGGGCTTTTCCGTCCTCCCCGTATGGCCTGCCCGAAGGGCTACCACACTTTCCCGGGGTTGGGCCAAAA
>NZ_JBEZBW010000171.1:0-10739 GCF_040647305.1 Saccharothrix sp. NPDC042600
CGCGGCCGGGGGCGGGCGGGGGGGGGCGCCCCCGGGGGGCGGCGGGGGGGGGGGCGGGGGGGCGGGGGGGGGGGGGGGCGCGGCGGGGGGGGGGGGGGGGGGGGGGGGGGGGGCGGGCCCGGGGGGGCGCGGCGCGGGTCGCCCGTCGCGCGCGGGGGGTGCGGTGCGCGAGGGGGCGCAGGTCGCCGGCGGAACCCGTCGGGTTCGCCCGGCCTCGGCGGCCGGTTGTCCACTCGCGCTCCTCCCTTTCCCCCGGACCTGCCCTGGTGGACGCGCCGGTGCCCTCTGGGGTTGCCCACAGGGTGGCACAGCCCCACATCCCGACGAGGTGATACCGGGTCTTGACAGCCTGTGACCAGTGAAGTAACCCGACCGTGAGGGTCCCGGTGCCCCGTTCGTAGACTTCACCCCGTGCTCACGATGCAGGACGCGCTGCTGGCGCTGACCAGGTACTGGACCGAACGGGGCTGCATCGTCGTGCAGCCGTACAACACCGAGGTCGGTGCGGGCACCCTCAACCCGGCGACCGTGCTGCGCGTCCTCGGCCCCGAGCCGTGGCGGGTGGCCTACGTCGAGCCCAGCGTGCGGCCCGACGACGCCCGGTACGGGGAGAACCCCAACCGCCTCCAGACCCACACCCAGTTCCAGGTCATCCTCAAGCCCGACCCGGGCGACCCGCAGGAGCTGTACCTGGGCAGCCTCGAAGCGCTCGGCATCGACGTGCGCGCCCACGACGTGCGGTTCGTCGAGGACAACTGGGCCTCGCCCGCGCTCGGCGCGTGGGGCCTGGGCTGGGAGGTGTGGCTGGACGGGCTGGAGATCACCCAGTTCACCTACTTCCAGCAGGCCGGCGGCATGTCGCTGGACCCGGTGTCGGTGGAGATCACCTACGGCATCGAGCGCATCATGATGGCGTTGCAGGGCGTGGACCACTTCAAGGACATCGCCTACGCGCCCGGCATCTCCTACGGCGAGGCGTTCGGCCAGGCCGAGTACGAGATGTCCCGCTACTACCTGGACGACGCCGACGTCGAGGCCAACAAGCGGCTGTTCGAGGAGTACGCGTCCGAGGCGCGGCGCATGCTCGACGCCCGCCTGCCCGTGCCGGCGCACAACTACGTGCTGAAGTGCTCGCACACCTTCAACGTCCTCGACGCGCGCGGCGCGATCAGCACCACCGAGCGGGCGCGCGCGTTCGCCCGCATGCGGGGGCTGGCGCGCGAGGTCGCGCAGCTGTGGGCCGCGCGGCGCGAGGAGCTGGGCCACCCGCTGGGCCTGGTCGAGCCGCAGGCCGCGCCCGAGCTGCCCGCCGCCGGGGCGACCGACGGGCCCGAGACGCTGCTGTTCGAGATCGGCACCGAGGAGCTGCCGCCCGCCGAGGTCACCCGGACCGTCGAGGCGGTGCGCGCGGCCGTGACCGAGAAGCTCGCCGCGACCCGCCTCACCCACGGCGAGGTCCAGGTGCACGGCACGCCGCGCCGGATCGTCGTGCTGGTGCCCGAGGTGTCGCCGCGCGAGCCCGACGCCGAGAAGACCATGCGCGGACCGCGCGTGTCCGCCGCGTTCGACGCCGACGGCGCGCCCACCAAGGCCGCGCAGGGCTTCGCGCGCGGTCAGGGCGTGGCCGTCGCCGACCTGTCCCGGGTGGTGGAGAACGGCGTCGAGCACGTCGCCGTGGTCAAGACCGTCCCCGGCGGCGGTGCGGTCGAGGTGCTCGGGACGCTGCTCGCGTCGGTCGTGGCGGAGCTGCGCGCCGAGAAGAACATGAAGTGGAACGACCCGAAGCTGTCGTTCACCCGCCCGATCCGCTGGCTGCTCGCGCTGCTGGGCGCCACGCCGGTGCCGGTGGGCGTGTCGGCGCTGGTCTCCGGCACCACGACCCGCGTGCACCGCACCGCCGAGTCGCCCGTGGTGGAAGTGTCCACTGCGGACGGTTACCTGGAGTTCCTGGCGCAGCACGGGATCACGGCGTCCGCCTCGGTCCGCGGGGACGTCATCGTGGAGCGCGCGGCCGAACTGGCCAAGTCCGTCGGCGGGGTCGTGGACTTCGAGGGCGTGCTGGACGAGGTGACCAACCTGGTCGAGCAGCCGACCCCGTTGCTGGGCTCGTTCGACGCCAAGTACCTCGAACTGCCGCAACAGATCCTGACCACGGTCATGCGCAAGCACCAGCGCTACCTGCCGGTGCGCGCGGAGGACGGCTCGCTGCTGCCGCACTTCGTCGCGGTGGCCAACGGGTCCATCGACGAGGACCTGGTGCGCCGCGGCAACGAGGCCGTGCTGCGCGCCCGGTACGAGGACGCGGCGTTCTTCTGGCGGGCCGACCTGCGCACGCCGTTGGCGGACATGAAGGCGGGCCTGGAGAAGCTGACGTTCGCCGACAAGCTCGGGTCGATGGCCGACCGGGCCGGGCGGATCGCGGTGCTGGCGGGCCGGTTGGCCGACGTCGTCGGCGGCGCGGACGACACGCTGACCCGCGCGGGCGAGCTGGCCAAGTTCGACCTGGGCTCGCAGATGGTGATCGAGCTGTCCAGCCTGGCCGGCGTGATGGCCCGCGAGTACGCGGCGCGCGCGGGGGAGACCCCCGAGGTCGCGCAGGCGCTCTACGAGATGGAGCTGCCCCGCTCGGCGGGCGACGCGCTGCCCGCGTCCCGGGCCGGCGCGCTGCTGTCGCTGGCGGACCGGTTCGACCTGCTCGCGGGCCTGTTCGGCATCGGGGCCAACCCGACCGGCAGCTCCGACCCGTTCGGGTTGCGGCGGGCGGCGCTGGGCGCGGTGAGCGTGCTGCGGGCGTTCCCGGAGCTGCGCGACATCACGCTGACGCGGGCGCTGTCCCTGGCGGCGCGGGACTTGGACGTCTCGGCGGACGCGTTGGAGAACGCGCGCGAGTTCGCCGTGCGGCGGTACGAGCAGCAACTGCTGGACGCCGGCCACGACCACCGCTTCGTCAACGCGGTCCTGCCGCTGGCCGACGCCCCGGCCCAGGCCGACGAGACGCTGGCGGAGCTGACGGCGCTGGCCGGGTCGGAGGACTTCGCCGCGCTGGTCGCCGCTCTGCAGCGGGTGCGCCGGATCGTGCCCGCCGAGACCGCGCCGGAGTACGACGCCGGTGTGCTGGGCGAGCCGGCCGAGGTGGCGTTGCACAAGGCGTTGGCGGAGGTGTCGTTCGAGGGCGCCGGGCTGGCGGCGTTCGTGGCGGCGGCGAGCGGGTTGACCGGGCCGGTGAACACGTTCTTCGACGAGGTGCTGGTGATGGCCGAGGACCCGGCGGTCCGCAAGGCCCGCCTGGGCCTGCTGGCGTCGATCCGCGACCTGGCCGCGCCGGTGCTGGACTGGCAGGCCCTGGGCACCGCGCTCGGCGACCGAAGCGCCTGACCGGGAGCGCCGGGACCCCGCCCGACCCGGAAGGCGGAGAGCGCCGCCCGGCCTGAAAAGCGAAGAGCCCCCGCCCGAACACCGGGCGGGGGCTCTTTCGCGCGTCGATCAGATGTGGCTGCCGCCCCGGGTCACCGCTCCGTACGCGTCCACGATGCCGTGGCCGTAGAAGCCGTTGAACTGGGCGTCACCCTCGCAGGTCGCCGTGAACTCCGCCGGGCGGCCTTCCCGCTCGTAGGAGACCGTGCGCGGGAACGGGCAGGCGCGCTGGGTCGCCGTCTTGTAGAGGACCTTCTCGACCTTGTCCGGGGACAGGGTCAGGGTGCCCGGGTGGGCGCGGTCCTTCTTGCCGTACTCGCTGACCACCAGGGCCGCCACGCCGGCCGCGTGCGGCGCGGCCATCGAGGTGCCCTGGAGGTACTGGTAGTAGCCGCAGGACGTGCCCGCGCAGTACTTCGCCACGCCGGCCGCCTGGCCCTTCGCGGTCACGTTGCCGGCCTCGTCGATGTTGCCCTCGGCCAGCGCCACGTTGCGCGGGTAGGTCGAGCGGATCAGGTTCTCGTTGGTCCGGTACCACGGGGTGCCGAAGCCGTCGCGGAACCAGCCGCCGGGGGCGGACAGGTCGGTCTGCTCGGTGCCCCAGTTCGAGTAGTCGGCCTTGGCCAGCGACGGGCCGAGCGACGACACCGAGATGACGTGCTCGCCCTCGGTCGGCAGGTGCAGGCACTTGCTGTTGTCGATGGCGCGCGGGTAGTTGGTGCCCGCCGGGTAGTTCGGGCTGGCCGCGTCGGTGCGCGGGTTGCCCAGGTCCTCGTGGTTGTTGCCGCCGGCCGCGATCAGCGTCACGCCCTTGCGGTGGGCGTAGTCCAGCGCGCGCTGCACCGCCGTGATGGTGGCCCGCTGCTCCAGCCGCGCCTGCGGGCTGTCGGCCGGGTTGTCCAGGCAGTTCATGTACCACGGGTCGATGTAGAACGACATGTTGATCACGTCGAGGCCGATGTCGGCGCCGTAGGTGATCGCGTCCACGACCGGCTGGAGGAAGAAGTAGCCGGAGTCCTGGGCGCCGCGGATGTTGACCAGGGACACGTTCGGCGCGACACCGGAGATGCCGAAGCCGTTGGCCGCCGCGCCGATGGTGCCCGCGACGTGGGTGCCGTGGCCGTTGTCGTCGTGGTCGTCGGGGTCGACGCAGCCGCGGAACTCGCAGGGGCCGTCGACCTCGTTGCCGTTGGGGTCGGTGGGGATGTCGATGGTGAAGTTGCGGGACAGCTCGCGGTTGAAGTTCGGCGCGATGTCCGGGTGGGTGCCGTCGACGCCGGTGTCGAGGATGCCGACGTAGACGCGCTTGTCACCGGCCTGCCGGGCGCGGGCCTTGTCGGAGCGGACCAGCCTGAGGCCCCACAGGGCGTCGTCGAGCGGGTCCATGCCGGCCGTGGCGTCGGGGGACTTCGCCGGCGATGGGGACTGGGCCGCCGCGCCGAGGTGCTCGCGTTCGACGACCCGCCACTCCCGGTTGCCCGGGGTGTCGGTGGGGGCCGCGCCGAGCGGCTTGAGGCCGGTCGCGCCGAGCACCGCGTCGGAGGCGGAGACGCGCTGCACGAAACCGGCGGCGGGCGCCTTGACCGTCAGGGTGCCGACGGCGGCGTTCTCGGCGAGGACCCGGCCACCGGCGGCGGCCACGGCGGCCTTGGCCGCGTCGGTGCTCGCGCCGTCCTCGACGACGACGGTGAAGTCGGCGGTGCCCGGCTGACCGGCCGCGGGCTGTGTCCCGGTCGTCAGCAGCGCGGCGGTGGTCGCCACCACCAACGCCGAGGGAACGATTCTGCGTGTTCTCACGCGTGTCTCCTCACAGACCCGGAGGGGGTATGGGTCGGGCGACACCCTGGCAAACAAATCCGAACGCCGGTAGCCGTCATTCGTAGTCAGTGAGCACCGTAATCGTTTGTGCGCGATCAGTTACATCCTGTGTTTTGGTAACGATCCGACCTGCGCGTTCGATCTTCCCCGAAGGCCGCCCAACGATTGGTGCGGACCATTTGGCACCAAGGCGTTGCTACGTCTTGACGAAGCGGCGTCGCGGGAGATGGAATCGGCCATTCTGTTTCGATCCACCGATCGGCGGTCGGTCCGCGCAAGGGGTTGGCGAATGCGAAGACTACGCGGAGTGGTGTGCTGCGCCGTGCTCGTCCTGACCGCGGCGGCGTGCGGGGTGGACCGCAAGCCCGCCGGCGGGCCGGAGCCGGTCGCGCCGCTCCAGCCGGGCGACAAGCCGGTGGTCGGCGTGATCCTGCCCGACCGCGACTCGTCGGACCGCTGGGAGGAGCAGGACCGCCCGCTGCTGGAGTCCGCGTTCAACTTCGCCGGCATCACGCCGCTGATCGAGAACGCCGAGGGCGACGAGAAGAAGTTCCAGAGCATCGCCGACGAGATGATCCAGCGCGGCGTGAAGGTCCTGATGACCACGCCGTTGAGCACCGAGGGCGGCGCGACCGTCGAGCGCAAGGCCAAGCAGGCGAACATCCCGGTCATCAACTACGACCGGATCAGCCTCGGCGGCCAGGCCGACTACTACGTCTCCTTCGACAACCTCAACGTCGGCGAACTGCAGGCCGAGGGCCTGCTCAGGTGCCTGGGGAACAAGCCGGGCGCGCAGATCATCGAGATCCAGGGCGCGCCGACGGACAACAACGCGACCCTGTTCGCCGACGGCCAGCGCCGCAAGCTGGGCCCCAAGTACGACGCCGGCGCGCTCAAGCTGGTCAAGAGCCAGGCGATCGACCAGTGGGACCCGGTGCGGGGCAGGGCCGTGTTCGAGCAGATCCTCGACGACAACGGCGGCAAGGTGGACGGCGTGGTCGCCGCCAACGACGGCCTCGCCGGCGCGGTGATCGAGGTGCTCAAGGCGCGCGGGCTGGCGGGCAAGGTGCCGGTGACCGGTCAGGACGCCACGCTGGAGGGCCTGCGCGCGGTGCTGCGCGGCGACCAGTGCATGACCGTCTACAAGCCGATCCGGGACGAGGCGGAGGCGGCGGCGCGGCTGGCGATCGCGGTGGCGCGCGGGGACATCAGCGGCGCGGACGACCTGGCCACCGGCAACACCCGCGACCTGGTGTCGCGCCGGGACGTGAAGTCGGTGCTGCTCGGCGCGGACCTGATCACCAAGGCCGACGTGCGGCGGCTGGTGGCCGAGAGCGTGGTGAAGTCCGTGGACCTGTGCGCGGGCGACGTCCGGCCGGTGTGCGACGAGCTGGGCATCCTGGTCAACTAGACCCGGGACCGGCCAGCAGGTCGATGTCCTTCGCGGTCATCGGGCCGCCGCAGTGCGCGCAGGTCAGCTCGACGTGGCTGACCTGCCCGCACGCGTGGTGCCGGTAGAGCACGGGCGGGCCGTCGGGGGAGACCCACCGGTCGCCCCACCGCACCATCACCATCAGCACCTCGACCAGCTCGGCGCCGCGTTCGGTGAGCGCGTACTCGTAGCGGTTGGTCGCGTACTCGCGCCGTTCCAGCACTTCGCGCTCCACCAGCCACTTGAGGCGTTCGGTGAGCACCTTGCGGGAGATCCCGAGGTCTTCCTGGATCCGGTCGAACCGGTTGATGCCCGCGTAGACGTCCCGCAGGATCAGCGGCGACCAGGGCTCGCCGATCACGTCGAGCGTGCGCGCGATGGAGCACGTCATGGTCCCGAAGTCAGTCCGCTGCACCCACCCGAGTCTACGCGCGAGGGTTCCCTGAAGGAACCTGCTCCTGATACGGTTCCCTCAAGGAACTGATAGGGAGGCACCATGAACCGCCCGGACGTCGTGTCGAGGGACCAGTGGCAGGCAGCGTTGGACGACCTGCTGGTGCGCGAGAAGGAGTTGACGCGGGAGCTGGACGCCCTGGCCGCCACCCGGCGCCGGCTGCCGGTGGTCCGCGTGTCCGCCGACCACCGCTTCACCGCGCCGGACGGCTCGACGGTCGGCCTCACCGACGTGTTCGCCGGCCGCCGCCAGCTCGTGGTCTACCACCACATGCTCGAACCCGGCCAGGACTGGGTGTGCGGCGGCTGCACGTCGTTCACCGACAACATCGCCGACCAGTCGCACCTCAACGCCCGAGACACCACGCTGGTGCTGATGTCCCGCGCGCCCCGCGCCGAGATCGACGCCGTGCGCGACCGGTTCGGCTGGACCGTGCCGTGGTACTCCGCCGACCCGGCCTTCTACTCGGAGATCGGTCTGACGGGCGGGTTCCGGCTGAGCGTGTTCCTGCGGGACGGCGACGAGGTCTTCTACACCTACTACACGACCGCGCGCGGCGTGGACCGCCTGCGGCTGGACTTCAACCTCCTCGACCTCACCCCGTACGGGCGGCAGGAGACCTGGGAGGACTCGCCCGAGGGGTGGCCGCAGACGCCGACGATGGCGTGGCTGCGCCCGCGCGACGAGTACGGGAGCTGACCCGTGGAACTCACCGCCGCCGAGCGCGACGCGTTCCTCGCCGAACCCCACGTGGCCGTGCTGACCATCGCCGCGCCGGACCGCCCGCCGCTGACCGTCCCCGTCTTCTACGCCTATCGCGACGGGCTGATCAGCTTCTTCACCGGCACCCAGGGCCGCAGGGCGCGCAAGACCCGCCTGTTGGCCGCGACGGGCGCGTTCAGCCTGTGCGTGCAACGCCCAGAGCCGCCGTACACGTACGTCACGGCGGAGTGCACGGTCGTCCGCACCGAAAGCGCACCCGACGTGGCGGACGTGGTCGCGGTCGCCGCCCGGTACATGCCCGAGGACGAGGCGCGCGAGTTCGCCGAGACCGAGATCGCGCACCCGGCGGGCACGTTCGCCCTGTTCACCGGCCGGCCGGACCGCTGGATCACCAGGCGGTTCGGCTAGTCGCCGTCGTGCCGGCCCGAGATGAACTCCTGGAACCGGATCTTCGCCCGGATCAGCGGCTGTCGCACGCGCGCCTCGCGCCGGTACGCGCGACGCAGCTTGCGCGACCCCTCGGTGTACCGCCAGCGCGCCCACGGCGACCCGGGCCGGGCCAACCGCAGCGCGCCGATCTCGGGCAGGACCGGCACCAGCAGGCCCAGCAGCCCGGTCCACACCTTGCCCTTGAGCAGCGCGACGATGGCGAAGCCCAGGTTGACCAGGATGATCACGACCCGGACCCACACGCCCTCGCCGTAGAACTCGTCGTACCCCAGCGGCCGGGCGCCCAGCAGCAGCAGGCCGGTCATGCCGATGGCGAGGAACACCGCGTCCACCGACAGCCGGCCGTCCTTCTCCCAGTACACGTCCCGCAGGTGCAGGATCAGCGCGAACTCGTCCAGCACCAGCGCCGCGCCCACGCCCAGCAACGCCGACGCGGCCGCCCGCCACCCGTGCTCCTCGTCCGGCACGGCGAGCCCCGTCACGCCGCCCACCAGCATGAAGACCGTGCCGGGGACGACGTGGTGGATGTGCGTGCCGCCCGGGGTGATGTTGCCCGGCCACCACCGGACCTTGGCCCGGATCATCCGCACGCTGATCCTGATCAGGACGAACGTGACGACCAGGCCGAGGAAGAAGAACAGCAACCGGGTCTGCGGGAGGTGGAGGGTCGAGAACACCTCCCCATCTTCACTCGACCGGCCTACTTGAAGGTGATGCCCCCGTTGATCTCGCCCGCTTGCACCACCGGTCCGGTGGGGTTCCCGGTCAGGTGGTTGTTGACCCGGCCGGTCTGCCGGACGGTCACCCGTTCGTGTTCCCGGCGGAGCCGGTCGCCGAACGCGGCGTCCTCGGCTTCGGCCCTCCGCAGCACCTCGCTCAACGCCGCGACCTGCGGCGAGTCGGGTGCGGCGCCCTCGGCGGCGGTGAGGGCGGCGGTGGCCTCCGGATCGTCGGCGAACTTGGCCCGGACCAGCGCGTACAGGCCGGCGAAGGCGCGGGAGGCGAGGGAAGCGGCGATGGTCACCAGAACGGGTTCGGACATGGCGGAAACCCCCTGTGATCGCGTCTTCGCCCACGGTAGCAGTGAGACTCGCCGCTTCCCGACGCTCGACTGCCACGGGGTTGGCGTGGTTGACTGTGTTCGGTCGTACCTATCTGTGTTCGTGTTCCACCACGCTCGCGGATCGGAGTTGCGGGCGTAGATCTTCCTCGACGGGAGGGGCTCCACGCCCCAACGGACCCGGTGGTCGCAAGCGCGATCCGGCACCTGTTAGAGGAGAAGTAGCAAGATGGCAGTTCAGGGCACCGTCAAGTGGTTCAACGCGGAGAAGGGCTTCGGCTTCATCTCCCCGGACAACGGTGGCGCCGACGTGTTCGTGCACTACTCGGAGATCCAGTCCACGGGCTACCGCACGCTGGAGGAGAACCAGCGGGTGGAGTTCGAGATCGGCCAGGGCCAGAAGGGCCCGCAGGCGCAGACGGTTCGACCGCTCTGACCTAGGTCCGATTCCCATCGGATGACAGTGGAGCCGCCATCCCGGCAACGGGGTGGCGGCTCTTCTCCTCCCACCCGCCGTACACCCGCTTGCCGACCAGCCGGGCCCCGTCGAACAGGAAGAACACCCCGCTGCGCCCCCCGACGCCGTCCCCGTCGAGCCGCAGCTCGACGATCACGGCCCCTTCGGCGTGGTGCAACGAGACGACCCGACTCCACAACCGGGGCCCCGCGGCGACGACCCGCTCGTAGTACCCCACCACCGCGGCCCGCCCCTCGATCACCTCGCCGGTGGCCATCACCTCCCACCGAGCGTGGTCGAACACCCCGACGGCCCCCTCGAACTCCCGCTCGTTCTCGGCCTCCAGGTGCTCCAACACGATCGCCTCGCGCAACGCGCGCAGAGACTTGGACGCGGTCACCGCATCCCTCCCCTCACCCAGGTGCCCGACCAAACACCCCCACGCCACCACCAGTCAAGACGGCACCCGACTGACGCCAAAGCACGCTCCGCGCGCTTCGCGCCTCCCCGCCCTTCGCGCCCAGCCGCGCTTTTGATGGGCTCCCAAGCCCAAAGGAAGGGCCTCGGTCTGTCCCCGTACGGCCTGGGCGCAGCCCAACCGTGCTTTGGTCTTCTCCGCAACCAGCTTTTCCGGTTGCGGAGAAGACCAAAGGGTGGTTGCCTCCGGCAGGCCGTACGGGGACAGACCGACGCCCTTCCACCCCCGGGGGCCTGCCCGCCGGCGAGGCTCTTTCGCTTTCGAGCGCGTCAGCGCGTTCACGCTCTTCAAGATCTTCAAGCGCTTTGAACAACGCGCGTAGCGCTCTCAAGAGAACGCGCGAAGCGCTCGAAAGATCAAAAGCGGCGCTCGCCGCGCGGCAGGCCCCCGGGGGTGGAAGGGCGTCGGTTCGTCCCCCGCACGGCCTGCCGGAGGCAACCACAGATCGCCGGG
>NZ_JBEZBW010000172.1:0-10634 GCF_040647305.1 Saccharothrix sp. NPDC042600
TCGTTCCCCGTACGGCCTGCCGGAGGCAACCACCCTTCTCCCTTCTTGGCAACCGGAAAAGCTGGTTGCCAAGAAGGGAGAAGCGCGGTTGGGCTTCGCCCAGGCCGTACGGGGAACGAACCGAGGCCCTTCCTTGGCTTGGCAGCCCAAAGAGAAGGGCGCGCTTCCCTGCGGGAAGCGCGCCCCTTCTTTTCCGTGTTGCGTCAGGCGATCTTGTCCACGCCCGGCTTGAGCTTCTCCAGCACCCACGGGATGTCCAGGGCGGTGGGGTAGCGCAGCGCCGAGATGGTTTCCATGTCCACCGACAGGTAGTTGCCGGCCTTGACCGGCGCGACGAGCTGGTTGGACTCGAAGGCCTGCTTGAGGTCCGGCGTGGTGAAGGCGACGATCACCAGGTCGGCGGCCAGCTTGTCGTACTGCTCCGGGTTGAGCGTGCCGGTCGGGCTGCCGGACTCGTTCTTGGTCGCGTCGGCGACGGTCGGGCTCAGCGTGAGGCCGGTCTGCTCGATCAGGCGGACGGCGAAGTCCTCCTTGGACACCAGCGTGAACATCTTGCCCGCGGTGTTCCCGACGGACGCGGTGAAGGTCTTGCCGGCGGCCTTCGGGTGGTCGGCCTTGAACTTGTCGATCGCGGCCTGCGTGGTGGAGATGATCTTGTCGCCGTCGGCGGTCTTGCCCAGCGCCTTGGCCACCACCTGGACGTGCTCCTGCCAGGTCTGCTTGCCCCAGTCGGTGGCGTAGCCGACGGTCGGCGCGAGCTTGGCCAGGTTCGGGTACTCCTGCTCCAAGCCGTAGGAGGAGGTGGCCAGGATCAGGTCCGGGGTGAACTTGCCGACCTGCTCGGGGTCCACGCCCGCGGCGGCGTCCACGATCTTGGTCTTGGCCGGGTCGAGCTTGCCCTTGAGCCAGCTCGGGACCGCGTCGCCGCCGGACTTGTTGAAGAACGCGACCGGGGTGACGCCCAGCGCGATGGCGGCGTCCAGGTCGTCGGTGGCGGTGCCCACGACGACGACCTTGGCCGGCTCCTTCGGGATCTCGGCCTTGCCGAACTTGTGCTCGATGGTCACCGGGAAGGCCGAGGAGCCCGCGCTCGACGTCGGGGTCGTCTGCGTGGAGGCGTCCTGCACGTCGCCGCACGCGATCAGGCCGAACCCGAGCACGGTCGCGAGCGAACCCGCGGAGAAGGCCCGGAACGCTCTGCCGGACAGACGAACCCTGCGAGACATGGCAACACCCTTTCGGTGGACAGTGCACTGGGGCTTGGAGCGTCGCAAGTGAAGCAAGGCTTACCTAAGAAAGCAATGCGTGACACTGCGACGCGGATCACGTTCACCCGCGCGCCGGATGCCGTTCACCGATTCAGCGCAGGTCGGGGGAGTGTCTGTTGTGGACTGATCCGGTTCGGGTGTGCGGCTGTCGGGGTGATTGACAAGTGATCGGCTCCGGCCCACTCTGGGAACGCTCCCAGTCATCACTGTCGATGAGGACCGCCCATGAGACCGCGCCTCGCCGTGCTGTCCCTTCCCGCCGCCCTGGTGGTCGCGCTGCTCGTGCCGCCGGCCTCGTCCGCCGGAACCGATGTGACGGTCACCGTCAACGCGCGGGCCGGGCTGGCGGCGGTTGATCCGACGGCCGTCGGGGTCAACCACGCGATTTGGGACGCTCAGCTGGGCACCGATGCCGTCGCCGACCTGTTGAAGGACGCGGGTGTCGGCGCGATGCGCTACCCCGGCGGCTCCTACTCGGACATCTACCACTGGCGCGACCACACCGCGCCCGGCGGGTACGTCGCTCCCAACACCAGCTTCGACCACTTCATGGCCGGTGTGCGGCGGGCCGGCGCGCGGCCGGTGATCACGGCCAACTACGGGACCGGGACGCCCGAAGAGGCCGCCGAGTGGGTCCGGTACGCCAACGTCGAGAAGGGGTACGGGGTCGAGTACTGGGAGATCGGGAACGAGAACTACGGCAACGGGCACTACGGGTCCGGTTGGGAGGCCGACGACCACCCCGACAAGAGCCCGGACCAGTACGCCCGGCTGGTGGTCGAGTACGCGTCGGCGATGAAGGCCGTCGATCCGACGATCAAGGTCGGCGCGGTGCTCACCTCGCCCGGCGAGTGGCCGGACGGCATCACCGCCGCCGGTGACGCCGGGTCGTGGAACCAGGTGGTGCTCTCGATCGCCGGACCGGTGGTGGACTTCGGCATCCTGCACTGGTACCCGGGCGGCAGCGGGGCCGAGGTGCTGACCAAGACCGACCGGGTCGCGGACATGGTCCGGTTGGCGCGTGAGCAGGCCCGGCGGTTCGCGGGCAAGGAACTGCCGATGGCCATGACCGAGGTCAACACCTCCTACGGGCGCAACACGCAGCCCGGCGCGTTGTTCGCGGCCGACGCCTACGCGACGTTGTTGGCCAACGGCGTGTTCAACGTCGACTGGTGGAACGTCCACAATGGAATGGGCACGGTGTCCACGATCGCCGGGCACACCGACTACGACGACTTCGGGCTGCTGTCCAGCGGGACCTGCTCGGGTGACGTGTGCCAGCCCGCGTTGAACACGCCGTTCGCGCCGTACCACGCGTTGGCGATGGTGTCGCGGTTCGCACGGCCCGGTGACCGGTTCGTCGCCGCGTCCAGCACGGACCCGCTCCTGCGGGCGCACGCCACGCGCCGCACGGACGGCGGGCTGGCCGTGATGCTGGTGAACCAGGACCCGGACAACGCCAAGGCGGTGTCCCTGCGGTACGCGGGGTACGCGCCGGCCGCCGACGCGCGGGTGTTGAGCTTCGGCAACGGTGACGCCGGGATCGCCACCACGTCCGGCAGCGCGTCCGGGGCGACGCTGCCGCCGTACTCGATCACGACGCTGGTCCTGCGCCCGACCGGCTCCACCGCCGGCCCCGCCACCCCGCCCCGCCCGGTGGCGGACGCGGTCACCGCCACCACCGCCACCCTGAGCTGGCCGACCCCGCCGGCGGGCGTGAAGTACGAGGTGCACCGGCACGCCGGCACGGCGGGCGAGCAGTGGGGCGAGACCACCGGGTCGTCCTTCACCGTCGCCAACCTCAAGCCCGGCACCGACTACACGGTCAACCTGGTGGCGCGCGACGGCGCGGGGCGTGTCTCGTGGGCCTCCGAACCGCTGACGTTCACCACCGGCACGCCCACGACGTCCCGGTGCGCGGTCACCTTCCGTGAGACCACCAACTGGGGCAACGGTTACGTCGCCACCGTGGAGATCGCCAACACCGGCGCCGAACCGCTCGACGGGTGGCAGTTGACCTGGACGTGGCCGACGAGGTGGCAGCAGGTGTCCAGCGGCTGGAACGCGGACTGGGCCCAGACGGGTGGGGACGTGCGGGTGTCGAGCACCTCCCGGCTCGCGCCCGGGGCCACCACGACCGCCGGTTTCGTCGGCGCGTACCAGGGCCCGAACGTGCTGCCGACCAGGTACACGCTCAACGGCACGCTCTGCACGACGCGCTGACCTGCGGTTCTCGGCGAAAACCGCTTGGACCGGGCGCACCGTCGATTAGAGTTCCGCCCGTGACCCGCCACGCCGCCCGTTCGGCTTCGGCAGCGGCGCTGGTGGCCCTCGCCTTCACGGCGGCCTGCTCGCCCGCGCCCGCCGAACCCGCCCCCACCTCGACGCGCACCACCCCGTCTTCGCTGCCCAAGGAAGTCGCGGACATGTGGGCGGAGAAGGTCGAGAGCCCCAAGAAGACCGCCGAGGACCTGTGCGGCCTCCTCACCGCGGCGGAAGTGACCGCGGCCGTGGGTGTGGAGGCGGCGGAGGGCGTCGCGAACGGGCCGGGCAAGTGCGCGTGGCCGATCGGCGGCACGGCCGACGCCAAGGGCCGCCCGGACGCCGGCGTGCTGCTCTCGACCCCGAAACCGATGGCGTGGCTGGGCGACAAGACCACGGTGTCCGGCCACCCGGCGCGCACCTCCGGCAGTGGCGGGACGCCCGTGTGCATGCTCCGGGTCCTGCTCCGCGAACCCGTCGAGGACCCGGACGACCGACCGGTGCTGGAGCTGTACGTCGTGACGAAGGAAGACGCCCCCCGCGACCAGTGCGAAGCGGCGCGCTCCCTGGCCGAACTCGCCCTGGACCGCCTGCCGGCCTGAGCCCTCATTCCTCGGGGTTGGCGGCCCGCCAGCGCGCGTGGTGGGTTTCGGCCAGGTGGTCGGCTTCGTGTTGGGCCGACGGTGAGACCTCGATGGCGCACCACTGTTCCAGGGTTGTCGCCATGCGCTGGACGAAGTCGCGGCCGGTGTCGGTCAGCGCCGAGCCGGTGAGCAGGGTTTTCGACACGCTCAGGGCCGCTCGGCGCCAGCGTGCGAACTCCGTCTCGCGGCCGGCTCGCAGGCAGAAGCCGGCGACGCCCAGGTGGGCGTACGCGCCGTGCAGCAGGCCGATGGCCGGGCGGGGGTCGGTGCGCCACGGGGCGTAGAAGCGTTGGCCGGAGTCGTTCCGCACCAACGGGAACAGGTCCATCAAGGCGACCAGTTTCGTGTGTTGCAGCTCGTGCGCCAGGGTCAGGGCGGCGGACTCCGGGTCGTGCGGCAGGGACAGGAAGACGCAGCCGAACGCGTCCGCGTGGGTGGCGCTGTTGACGCCCTCCCGCGGTGTCGCCAGCGGGGTCAGCACGGTGATCGCGGTGGCCAGTTCGGCGGCGACCTCGCCGTGGGACCGGCTCAGCACGGACCACGCGGCGGTGATCGTGTCCCGCCAGCGGCCCACGTCGAACTCCGCGGTGAGGGGCAGGCGGGTGGGTGGGCCGCCGTCCGGCCAGTGCTCCAAGGCGAACGTCGGGCCGTCGGGCACCACCACCTCGGGCGTGGGTCGCCAGGTGAGCCCGTCCACGGCGACCCGGCCGTGCGGGTCGCCTTCCAGCGGGCCGAGGGTGGGCAGCGCGGCGGACCGCGACCTCGGCAGGTCCACGGTCACGGAGGCGCCGGCGCGAACGGCCGCCGCCGCGGCCACGAACGCCAGGCCGGCCGGCGAACCACGTCCGATCGCGGCCCGGGTGGCCCACTCACCCACGGCGGGGTGGTCCACCACGCGGTGCACGGCCGCCGCCGGCAGGGTCTTCACCACCTCCAGGGCCCGGCGCGCCGCGACCGACCGGTCGGCGACGTGGCGGATGAGTTGCAGCGTCCGGCTGCGCCGCGCCCCGACCAGGAGGCGGACCGCCGCGGGGCCGCCGCCGCCCCGGGCGAGGGCGTCGAAGGTGGGTCGGGGCATGCGCGACAAGGCGGGCAAGGAAGCTCCTCGGAAGGCGCGGGAACGGGTGTCGGCGTAACCCCGGACGCCGATTCCCGGGAAATGATCTCGAAAAACCGGGGGCGGCGCGCGAGGGTCGGCGATTTCTCGGCTAACCTTCAGTCGAACACCGCGAACGGTTGGCGCACGTCGTCCGAACGGCGCATTGCGGTGTTCGGTGCCGGTGGTGGCCGGGCACCGGGGGTGGATCCGCGCGCGGAGGGGTGGACCATGTCTGACGAGGGCGTACTGGAGTCCGAGCTGCTCGACCTGGCCGACCTGGAACCGCGCGACCTGGACCGGATCGCCGCTCCCGCGCTCGGCGCGTCACTTCGCCGGATCCTGCTGGAGAGAGGACTGGAGGACCAATACGCCGCCTTCCAAAGTTCGTTGTAGCGCCCCTTCGTGCCCGCCAACCGGGTGAATTTCCCGCTCATTCTCCGCAATAAAGCGGAATCGCGTAATCCTCCGCCGGACCACTGCGATCTGGAGTAGTGATGAGCAGATCGGGACGCGCCACCGTCGTCGCCTTCCTGTCGGCGGCCGGCGGCCACGGGCGGACCAGCGCCGTCGCCAACCTCGCCTGGGTGCTGGCCGGGTCCGGCAAGCAGGTGCTCGTGCTCGACCACGGGTCCGAGCCGCCCCGCGTGCCCGAGTACCTGGAGCCCTTCTACCTCCGCGAGGCCACCCTGCCCGAGGCCGGCGCCGGGGCCACCGACCGGGACGCCCGGTGGACGGTGCGCCGCTACGCGCTGCCGGGCGCGGCGGGCCACATCGACGTGCTGGTCGGGGACGGCCCGCCCGACCCGGCGTCGGCGGTCTTCCGGGTCGGCGCGCACGACTACGTGCTGCTCGACGCCCCGACCACGGACGACCCCGCCGACGCCGCGACGCTGGCCGCGATCGCCGAGGTGGCCGACGTCGCCGTGGTCTGCTTCGCGCCCCGGTTCAAGACGATCAAGGACGCCGCCGCGCTCGCGACCGCCTTCCGCGCCCACTGCCCGGTGGACATCCCGATCGTCCCCGTCGCCACGATGTTCAACGCCGGCGACGACCCCCGCGCGCGCCGCAGCCTGGACGCCATCCGCGCCGCGTTCGCCCCGCTGGGCGGTCCCGGGCCGGACACCGCCGTGCAGATCCCCTACCGGCCCTACGAGGCGTTCGACCCGCTGCTCGCGGTGCTCGCCGAAGGCCCGGACGACACGACAGGGCTGCGCGAGCAGTACGAGCGGCTGGCCGCCGCGGTCACCGGCGGCGAGGTCACCGGCGTGCCGGCGGTGCCGCGCGCGGTCGCGTCCCGCTACCGGCGGGCGTTCGGCCTGGAGGACGCCGACGACCGCGACCGCGTCCTGGTGCTGCACGCCCCGCGCGACCGGGCCTGGGCGGACTGGGTGTGCGGCGTGCTGGCCCGCGCGGGCGCGCTGGCCGCGCCGCTGCGCCGCCGCCGCGAGTGGCTCGCCGACCCCGACCCGGTGGAACTGGTGGTGGTCTCGTCCTCGGCGTGGGACGCGGCGGGCATCGACCTGGCCGACCTGCCGGCGCACCGACCGCTCGACCCCGTGCGGCTCGCCGTCGAACCCGGCGAGCACGGACCCGCCGGCCTCACCCGGGTCATCGACATCGCCCGGCTGCCCGAGGCCGAGGCCCGCGCCCGGCTGCTGACCCACTTCGGCCTCATCGAGCCGCCCGCCGCGGCGCAGGACGGCCCGGCGCGCTTCCCGGCCACCGAACCCGCCGTCCTCTCGCTGCCGCCGCGCCACCCGCGTTTCGTTGGGCGCGACGACGACATCGAGGCGCTGCGCGACCGTTTGGTGGACCGCGGCGGGACCGTGGTGGTCGGCGGTGTGCCCGGCATCGGCAAGAGCGAACTGGCCCTGGAGTACGCGCACCGGTTCGCCGGCGACTACGACCTCGTGTGGTGGCTCCCGGCCCACGACCGCCAGGCCGTGCTGATCTCCGTCTCCCAGCTGGGCGACCGGATGCGCGACCCGGACCTCACCGACCAGGTGCCCACCCAGTACGGCACGACCTCCCCGCTGGCGGACCTGGCCGACGGGCCGCGGTTCACCCGCTGGCTGCTGGTCTACGACAACGCCGACGGCGGCGGCGTGCTGGGCGGTCTCGTCCCGGCGCGCCCCGGCTGCCACGTCCTGATCACCTCGTCCTCGGCGCCCGACCCGGACCTGGAACTGGCCGACCTGCCGTCGGGGGACAGCAACCGCCTGCTCGTCGCGCGCGTGCCCGGGTTGGGCGACCGGGACGCGGAGAGCGTCGCGGCGGCCGTCGACCACCTGCCCCTGGCGTTGGAGCTCAGCGTCTCCTGGCTGGCCGAGTCGGTGAACCGGGAACGCGCGACCGGGGCCGGGGTCGCCGACGCGGTCGCGTGGTCGGTGCGCGCCTTCCTGGACCGGCTGGGCGGCGAGCGGGCCGACCGCGACGTGGTGCGGCGGCTGGTCGGCGTGCTGACCGGGTCGTTGCGGGACACCCCGGCCGGGCGGGTCGCGGTGCTGCTGGCGGAGCTGTGCTCGTCCCTGTCCACGCAGGGCGTCGGGCTGCGGCTGGTGCGCTCGTCGGCCATGGTGGCGGCGCTGGTCGAGGCCGGGGGAGTGGACGCGGGGCCGTTGCGGCTGGACAGCTGGGAGGTCGACCGGGTCCTGTGGCTGGGCGCGCGGTACGGGCTGTTCCGCGTCGACTGGGGCGAGCGCAACAGCCTGCGCCTGCACCGGGTCGTGCAGCGGGCGCTGGTCGAGGCGATGCCACCGGCGCGGCGCGCGCTGCGCCGGGCGCAGGTGCTGCGCGTGCTCGCCGCGTTCGCGCCGACCGAGGCGGAGGAGGCCGAGGAGAGCGAGGACGGCCGGCGGGGGCGCGCCTGGCGGTTCCGCGAGCTGCAGAAGCACGTGTTCGCGTCGGGCGCGCTGGAGAGCGGGGACGAGGCGGTGCGCCGCTGGCTGGTCAACCAGCTCCGGTTCCTCTACACCGACGGCGGGGCCGCGGTCAGCCTGGCCTCGACCCGGCCGGGCCACGAGCTGCTCGCCCGGTGGACGCGCGAATTCGGGCCGGACGACCCGTTGCGGTCCCGCCTCGCGGCGCAGCTGGCCAACGTCGAACGCAGGCTCGGTCGTGCCGACGTGGCGCTGGAACTGGACCAGGGCGCGCTGCAACAGCAACGCCGAACCCTGGAACTGGCCAGCCCGCAGACCCTGATCACCGCTCGCGGCCTGGGCGGCGACCTGCGCGGCACGGGCGACTTCGGCGAGGCGTTGGACGAGGACCAGGCCACCTGGCTGGGGTTCCGCGACGCCCTGGGCGACGACCACCCGCACACCCGCAGCGCCGCGAACAACCTGGCCGAGTCGCTGTTCCTGTCCGGCGACCCGGCGGGCGCGCTGACCCTGGAGGTGGACAACTTCGAGCGCCGGTTGCGGTTGTTCGGCCCCGGCGACCCGAAGACGTGGTGGTCACGCACGCGGATCGGCGTCTACCAACGGGAACTGGGGCACTACGGCGCGGCGCTGGACTCGTTGCGCGAGGCCCGGGACCGGTTGAGCGGACCCGAGACCAACCCGGTCGAGCTGGTCGCGCAGTGGCACCTGGCCATCGTGCAGCGGCTGATGGGCGACGCCCGGACGGCGCGGCAGTCCAACACCCGCACCTTGCGCTCGCTGCGCGTCCTGCAAGGCCCACGCCACCCCGAGACGCTCGCGTGCGAGCTGAGCCTGGCCATGGACAACCGGGCGCTGGGCGACGCCGCGACCGCCGTCGAGCTGTCGGAGTCGGTGGTGGCCGGGTTGCCGGCGGGCTTGGCCGACGACCACCCGTTCGTCGGCCTGGCCAGGCTGTGCCTGGGCTTGAGCCTGTCCGCCGCCGACGCCGTGGACCGCGGCGGCCACGAGGTCGGCGCGGCGCTGAACGTCCTGACCCGGCGGCTGGGGGAGAGCCACCCGTGGACCCTGGCGGCGGAGGTGGCCCGGTCCCAGGTCACCGCCGCGCGCGGCGACCGCGAAGCGGCGCTGGAGTTGTTGGCGGACGCGCACCGGCGGTGCCGCGAGTACCTGGGAGACGAGCACCCGAGCACCCGGATCGCCGCCGCCAACCTCGGGGTCGCCCGCGAGGCCGGCGCCGAACTGGACAAGGGCTGGAGGACCATCGATGTCGACATCCCCCAAACGTGACGCCGACGGCGTCCCCGCGGTGCCGCACGAGGAGCAGGCGGACTTCCTGGGGGACACGTTCCTGGAGGCGAGGCAGGCGTGCCGGGAGGCCGTGGCCGAGGGTGCCCTGCCGTACGTGGCGTACTTCAGCCGCGGCGTCTTCACCTTCTCCACCGACGAGTTCGGCGACGCCGACACCGACCGGGCCGTGCTGAACCGGTTGGGCCGCCAACTGGGCCACGTGGTCGGCGACCTCGACCGAGCCCTCCAGGAGCCCCGCACCGGCCCGTTGATCCGCACGCTCCTGCACACCGACCACGGCGCGATCATGTGCAACCTGGTCGTGCCACGGGAGAACGTGGTCGCGGTGACCTTCGGCGCAGCCCACCCCGACCGCCCGCTCACGGACGTGGAAGAGGTCAACGAGGCGGACCGAGCACTGGCCGCCCTGGTGGCGCGCTTGCGCAAGCGCATCAGCCTGCCGTCGTTGAACCCGGGCGGCTGGGAGTCCGCGCAGGTGGTCCGCGCGTTGAACCCGGTGGGCGACAACGGCGAGCCGCGCGTGGCCGAGTACCAGGAACTACCGGAGGAGATCCGCAACGCGTGCCGGGCCAGCGTCCGACCGGAGGACTTGCACTACGTCGCGTACTACGCGGGCGGCGAACTGGCACTGGAAGCCGACCACCTGGACCATCCCACCTTGGAGCCGTTCTTCACCCAGGTGGCCGTGGACACCCGGCGCTCGTTCTACCGCGTCTTCGGCCGGCAGTTGGAGGCCGTGGCACGCCGCTTCAACCGACTCATCGCCGGTGGGCCTCCGGGCGGTCTCGTGCGAAGGTTCGTTTTGGATGTCGAGCAGGGTGCCGTCTACTACTACCGCCTGGATGTCGGTTCTTATCTCGTCGGCGTCACCATCGACCAGTCTCGCGTTCGCGACTCCGATGAGCGTCTTTCTCTTCTCTCTTCACGCTTCTCTTCTCTCCTTAGACGCTCTTCGCGCTGAGTCTGGGACGCGCTGGCGCGCTCTCAAGCTCGAACGCGCTGCGCGCTCTCAAGATCAAAAGCGCCTCGCCGGCGGGCAGGCCCCCGGGGAGGAAGAGCGTCGGTCTTTCCCCCGCACGGCCTGCCGGAGGCAACCACCCTTCTCCCTTCTTGGCAACCGGAAAAGCTGGTTGCCAAGAAGGGAGAAGCGCGGTTGGGCTGCGCCCAGGCC
>NZ_JBEZBW010000173.1:0-9874 GCF_040647305.1 Saccharothrix sp. NPDC042600
CGGAGGCAACCACCCTTTGGTCTTCTCCGCAACCGGAAAAGCTGGTTGCGGAGAAGACCAAAGCGCGGTTGGGCTGCGCCCAGGCCGTACGGAGGGAGACCGAGGCCCTTCCCGTGGGCTTGCAGCTCGGCGTAGCGCCTTCGGCGCAAAAGCGGCGCGCCTGCGGCGCGAAAACGCGCGGCCGGTTGGGGAGGAGGTGCTGTGGGTCTGCGGCCGGCGGTTGGCGGACCGAGAGCGGAGGGCGAGAGGCGACGGGGCGGTGGTTGGTCGGCATCCGGCACGGCGTGGAGCGCTGCTCGCTACTCTTCGGGGGTGACGGCGGGCGGATTGGTGATGGGGAACCGGGAGACGATCGGCGAGGCGGCACCGCTCGACGCCCCCGAACGGCGGCAGCTCGACATCATCCGCCGGTGGGGCACCGTCGGCGCGTTGCTGATGTTCGTCGGCTCGCTGGGGGCCGGGGCCGCGCCCGTGTTCTCGCCCCTGCCCGGCACGCCCGTGCTCGGGTTGTTCGCCCGCATGCCCAGCGCCGCGATGGGCGTGGTGTGGACCGGGATGTTCCTGGTCGTGTCCGCCTGGCTGATGCTCGGCCGGTTCGCGCGTCCCGGCCGGCCCCGGTTGATGTCGCGCAGCCAGCTCGACCGCACGCTGATGATGTGGATCACGCCGCTGGTCTTCGTGCTGCCCATGTTCAGCCGGGACGTCTACAGCTACCTCGCGCAGTCGCAGATCGCGGCCAACGGGCAGGATCCCTACGAGATGGGGCCGGCCACGGCGCTGGGCGTGGACCACCCGCTGACCACCAACGTCCCGAACATATGGCGCGAGACGCCCGCCCCCTACGGGCCGCTGTTCCTGGCGGTGGGTCGGGTCATCTCGATGGTCACCGGCAACTCCGTGCTGCCCGGCGTGTTCCTGCACCGGCTGCTGGTGCTGCTGGGCCTGGCGATGATCGTGTGGGCGCTGCCCCGGCTCGCGCGCCGGTTCGGGGTGCCGCCGGTGAGCGCGCTGTGGCTGGGCGCGGCGAACCCGCTGGTGCTGTTCCACCTGGTGATCGGCGTGCACAACGAAGGGCTCGCGATCGGGTTGATGCTGGTCGGGCTGGAGCTGGCGCTGCGCCGGATGCCGGTCACGCCCGGTGCGCCGATGACCCGCGACGAGCTGGTGTGGATCGCGCTGGGCGCGACGATGATCACGTTCGGCGCGGCGGTGAAGATCCCGGCCGCGTTGGCGCTGGGGTTCCTCGGCGTGATGATCGCGCGGCGGTGGGGCGGGACGTTCGCCGACCTCGTGAAGGCGGCGTTGCTGCTGGCGGTGATCTCCGGGGTGGTCATGGTGGCCACGTGCCTGGGCACCGGGCTCGGGTTCGGCTGGGTGCAGACGCTGAACGTGGCCAGCACGGTGAAGAGCTGGATGTCCCCGCCGACCGCGATGGGCTTCCTGGGCGGCGGCCTGGGGCTGCTGCTGGGCCTGGGCAACCACACCGACTCGATGATCGCGTTGATGCGGCTGGTGTTCCAGGCGGTGTCGGTGGTGATCGCGGGGACGCTGCTGTGGAAGGCGTTCCGGGGCCGGATCAAGGCGGTCAACGGGCTGGGCGCCGGGCTGGGCGCGGTGCTGGTGCTCGGACCGGTGCTGCAGCCCTGGTACGTGCTGTGGGCGGCGCTGCCGCTGGCCACGGCGGTGCTGGCGAAGCGGTTCCGGCTGATCGCGATGAGCGCGAGCGCGTTCATCGCGGTGATCCTGCCGCCGACCGGGTCGGCGTTCGACGGGCGCGCCTACATCGTGCCGCAGGCGGTGACGGCGGCGTTGCTGGCGTTCGCGCTGTGCGTGTTCGCGGCGCGGCGGCAGGTCCTGCCGCTGATCAAGCGCGACCCGGTGCCCGACGCGGCCTGACCGTTGACTTCACTGGGTTACCTCGCAGTAACATAACGGCACCGCCCCTGCCGTCCGGTACCGGTCCCTCTCACGACGAATCCGCCAACGTCCGTCGGAAGGCCCGTTCGTGAAGTTGCCCTGGAAGCGGTGTGCCCTGGCCGCCGCGCTACTGCTCCCTGCCCTGCTCACGTCGCCGTCGGCGCACGCCGCCGCGCACGACCCGGTGCTGTTCGTCCACGGTTGGAACGGCAGCGCGTCCAACTGGAACACGATGATCAGCCGGTTCCGCGCGGACGGCTGGCCCGACGACCACCTCCGCGCGTTCTCCTACGACACCGCCAAGTCCAACGCGACCACCGCCGAGGTGGTGCGCGCCGAGGTGGACCGACTGCTCGCGGCCACCGGGGCCGCGAAGGTGGACGTGGTCACCCACTCGATGGGCGGCCTGTCCTCCCGCTACTACGCCCGCAACCTGGGCGGCGACGCGAAGATCGACCAGTGGGTGTCGCTGGGCGGCCCGAACCACGGGACCCGGTCGGCGAACACCTGCTTCCAGACGTCGTGCACGGAGATGCGCATCGGTTCGGACTTCCTGACCGCGCTCAACTCCGGCGACGAGACCCCCGGCGCGCCCGATTACGGGACGTGGTGGTCGTCGTGCGACGGCGTGATCGACCCACCGGACAGCACGGTGCTGTCCGGGGCCCGCAACACGCGGACGGCGTGCGTCAGCCACAGCGCGCTGCTGACCGACGCGACCGTGTACGGCCAGGTCCGCGACTACGTGAACCGCTAGCGCGAACGGGGTGGCCATCCGGCGACGGGTGGCCACCCCACCTCACGGCGTCGGCGGCTGCGTGGTGGCCGTCGGGTTCGGGTCCGGCTGCGGCTGCGGGGCGGGCGCCTCGTCCGTGGTGGGCGGGACCGTGGTCGGGCCGCCGTTGTAGATGGTCGGGATGTGAGTAGGCGTCTGCACGTACGTGAGCAGCGGTGGGCGCGGGGCCGGGATGCGAGCGTTGCGCTCGGCCACCGACTCGCCGTCCACGGGCGCTGTCCCGGCCGGCTGACCGGCCGGAACGGCGACCGCGACCGTCTCGGCGGGCGTGGCCGGGGTCGGGGTCGGGTCGGCGAGGGCCGGCGGCGGGGTGGTCGGCGACGACGTGGTGGCGGGCGGCTGCGCCCCGACGGGGGCCGGCGGCGGGACCACGGGGGTGTGCGGGCCGCTCAGGGCAGCCGCGACCAGCAAAGACAACGACAGCACGGGCAACGCACGCACGGGGACGCCTCCTGGACGACGCGGAGCGAGGCGACGTGCCCGTCCGGACCGCCGCGGATCTTCCCCCGCGCACCGGCGTTCGGACAAGTGTGCGGGCGGGTTGACCCGATCGGGGCGTAACCCGGTGCGGCGGGCGGGCGACTAACCGGTACCTGGGAAGATCCCACCGCCGTCCGGGGAGGGAGCGCGCATGGCCGACGTGCCGCAGGAGCAGATCCGGTTCGCCGTCGTCCTCAACGGCGGGGTCAGCCTTGCCGTGTGGATGGGCGGTGTCGTCCTCGAACTCGACCGGCTCACGCGGGCCGAGGGCGCCTACGCCGACCTGCTCGACCTGGTCGGCAGCACGGCCCGCGCCGACGTCGTCACCGGCACGTCCGCCGGCGGCATCAACGGCGCCGCGCTGGCGTTGTCGCAGGTCAACGAGAACGCCAAGCTGGAGCGCCTGCGGGACCTGTGGGCCGAGCAGGGGCGCATGGAACAACTGCTGCGCACCCCGTTCCGCGGTTCGCCGGTGTCGCTGCTCAAGGGCGACGAGTTCTTCCTGCCCCGCCTCCAGGAGGCGCTCAACCGGCTGACCACCGACTTCTCCCCCACCCCGCCGGACGAGCGGCCGGTGGACCTGCGGATCACCACGACCCTGCTCGCCGGCGTGCCGACGACCACCCACGACGACCTGGGCCAGTCCCTGACCCAGTCCACCCACCAGGGCAGCTTCTCCTTCCGCCGCGACCCGACCGGCCGCGACGACTTCACCGCCGAGCGCCTGCCCACGCTGGTGGACCAGCTCGCGCTGGCCGCCCGGTCCTCCGCGTCGTTCCCGTTCGCGTTCGAGCCGTCGTTCGTGCCGGTCACCGAGGAGGCTGCGGGCGACGCGCGGCCGAACATGGCCGACGTCGCGTCGTGGGCCAACGGCACGGACAACACGTCCCGCTACGTCGTGGACGGCGGCGTGTTGGTCAACACGCCGACCAAGGAGGCGTTGGAGGCCATCGACCGGATGCCCGCGGAGGGCCCGGTGCGGCGGGTGATGCTGCTGGTGTTCCCGCACGCCCCGGAGTCCAAGCAGCCGCCGGTCGCGCCCGTGGCCGGGCTGCTGCCCAGCACCATCGGCACCGGCGCGAAGCTGCTCAGCGCCCTGACCAGCCAGAGCGGGCGCACCTACGTGGAGCGCATCGAGGAGCACAACCGGCTGGCGGCGTCGCGGCGCGGCGGGCGCAGCGCCCTGCTGGGCCGGCTGGCCGCCGGCGGCTCGGTCGTGGGCCGGCTCTACGACCTCGCCGCCACGCTGCACGACCACTACGAGGACATCCGCATCCGGCACGCCGCCCGCGACATCACCACCCGGCAGTTCGAGGTGCCCGGCGCGAACACCGCCGGGTGGACCTTCGAACGGGTCCGGGCGGCGGCCGAGGCCGCGCAGCGCGCGCACCTGGCCAAGTGGGGCGGCCTGCCCTACGTGCCGGGGCGGCCGCAGCCGGCCGCGCTGCCCGAGCACGGCTGGCCGTGGGGCATCACCATGGCCGAACGGCTCGCCTCCGCCGCGATGGACCTGCTCAAGCGGCTGGTGTGGGTGGTGCCGGACAGCCCCGCGAGCCGCCTGGCGCAGGCCCGCACCAACCTCTACGACGTGCGGGCGCGGCTGCGCGAGCTGCGCGCCGAGCTGGACGGCCAGTGGACCACCCGCGAGCACACCCCGTTGAACCGGGAGTACTGGGAGCTGCGGGTCGAGGCGTTCGCGGAGGGCATGCTGCGCGGCCCGGTCGGTCAGCGGGTGCGGGCGCAGGTGGACCGGATCGCGGGCATCCTCGGCGACGCCCGCGACGCGCTGGACGCCCTGGCCGACGACCGCGTGCAGATGGCCGGGCTGACGTCGTGGAAGGCGCTGCTGCTCGAACCCCGCACCGACGCCGAGACCGCGGCCGGCGTGGTCGCCGGGGAGATGTGGCTGTCGCGGCTGCTGGCGCTGGAGGTCGCGGCGACGTGCCTGGCCGACGACGCGCGCGGCGGCATGGACCAGGCGGTGGACCTGGTCCAGATCAGCCTGCAGACCCGCAACGCCTTCGCCGAGCACAGCCAGACCCCCGACGACAAGGCCGGCGGCGCGTCGCTGAGCCGGTTCTCCGGGTTCCTCAAGCGGTCCTGGCGGGTCAACGACTGGATCTGGGGCCGGCTGGACGGCGCCACCATGCTCAGCAAGATCGTGTGCGACCCGAAGCGGCTGCTGCGCATCGACCGGCTCACCCCGCACGAGGGCGCGTCACCGGCGCAACGCGCGCGGCGGCGGGTGGACGAGCTGGCGGGCAGGCTGTTCGGCGACGGCCTGCCGGACCGGCTCGCGCCCGTGGTGGAGCGCGCGGTCGAGCAGCTCACCGCCGTCTACGAGGACGCCGACGGCGACCAGCCGCCCACCTGCGAAGCCCTGGCGGAGCTGGCCGCGTGGGCGCTGCACGTGCGGATCATCTGCGAGGAGCTGCCCGCGCTGCGCGCCGCGATCCTGGCCGACCGGCACGAGGGCGCGGACAAGCGGTCGCGCGGCGAGCTGTTCCTGGAGGAGCAGGCGGCCCTGTTGCAGCGGCTGCCGGTACGCACCGACGCCGACCGGGTCGAGGTCGGGCTGGAGGCGCTGGAGGCGTTCGACCGGGCCGGGATCGGGCGCGAGCCGCTGTCCCAGGAGGCCTCCAGCGACCAGGTGATCCGGACCGCGGCGACGGCGGCGGCGGTCGCGGTGACCGTGGCCGACAGCGAGCGGTCCGGGCTGGGTCCGGCCAAGCCGTTGACGCGGGCGCTGCGCGGCGCGGCGCTGCTGCCGTACTGGACGATCACCGGGTTGACCCGCGGCGGTCAGCTCGCGCAGTTCCTCGGGTTGCTCGGGTTCGCGCTCGGCGGCGCGCTGCTGGTGCTGGCGCTGTTCGACCTGCTGCCGCCGTGGGCGGTCGGCCCGGCGGCGGCGTTCGGCAGCGCGACCCTGCTGGCCGCCTTCGGGTACGCGGCGCTGCGGACCGGGACCCTGTTGCACGGCTTGGTGCTGCTGGCCCCGGTGATCCCGCTGGCGGCGGTGGCGATCGACCGGACCCGGTCGGCGCTGGCGTCCTCCGAGGAGGGGGTCACCACCGGGCTGGTGGCGGTCGGCGGGGTGGTCGTCGTGGTGGTGGCGCTGCTGGTGATCGGGTCGCTGCCCGCGCCGGTCGGGACGCCGCTGGCGGTGGCGCGGGCGGTGCTGCGGCGCATCCGGCGCCGGCCCCGGCTGGTGCTGCGGGTGCTGCTCGCGGCGGCGATCGTGGTCGCGATCTGGGCCGTGGTCCGCTACCGGCTCTACGACGTGGACCCGGCCGTGGTGGTGGTCGGGACAGTGTTGGCGATCGTGTTCGGCGTGGTCGCCTCGCTGCACCTGGGCCGGTCGTTGCAGCGGTGGCGGCAGCGCGACGGCGTGTGGACCACCGAGCACGCCGAGCCGCCGGCCGCCGCGACCGCCGGGTGGGCCGCCGTCTACGGGTCGGTGCTGCTGGTGGTCGGCGCGGTCGTGCAGGTGTTCTCGCTGCGGTTCACCGGCTGGGAGGCGGTGCTGGCCACCACGCTGTCGTTCGGGCTGGTGCTGCTGCTGGTGACCACGTGGTGGGTGCCGCTGAAGGAGCGGCGGGCGATCATGCGGCGGCTGGTGGAGCAGTCGGCCGTGGTGGACTACGGCGACAACGTGGCCGAGGGGTTGTTGCGGCGCTTGGACGGCCACGCGATGCTGTTCCGCTTCCTGACCAGGTTGGACGGTTCCGGCCGACCCGTCCTGGGGCCGCGCGGACTGCGGGTGGCGCACCGCATCGCCACCCGCCGCGGCGTCGTGGCCTAGGCCACCAGAGCGGGACGGACCAGCGTCGGCACGCCCATCGCCCCGCGGTAGAGGCCCTCGAAGGTCTCCAGGGTCTGGTCGATGGCGTGCGCCGAGATCAGCTCGCTGCTCGCCACACCCATGCGGGCGGTCACGGCCGGGTCCGCGACGACCGCGTGCAGCCGCTCGGCCAGGCCCTTCACGTCACCCGGGGTGAACAGCCAGCCGTTGCGGCCCGGCCGGCACAGGTGCGGCAACGCCATCGCGTCGGCCACCACGACCGGCTTGCCCGCCGCCATCGCCTCCATCGTGGCCAGGCTCTGCAACTCGGCGATGCCCGGCATGCAGAACACGTCGCAACCGGCGTAGGCGTCCAGCAGCTCCTCCTCGCCGACGAACCCGCGGAACCGGACCCGGTCGGCGATCCCGAGGTCGCGCGCCAACAGCTCCCACTCCGCCCGGCACGACCCGTCCCCGACGATGTCGGCGTGCAGGCGCGGCACCAGCGCCACCGCCCGCAGCAGCTCGTCGACCCGCTTCTCCTCGTCCAACCGGCCGACGAACAGCACCGTCGGACCGTCGTTGGCGCGGACCGGCTCGCGCAGCCGGTAGCGGTCGATGTCGATGCCGCACGACACCGGCACGGCCCGCCGCGGGAACCCGCTGTCGTGCAGGAGCTGGACGGCGCGCGGAGTCGGCGCGGTGACGACGTCGGCCTGGTCGAACACCTTCGTCAGGTCCTTCCACGCCCAGCGGGAGGCCAGGCCCTGGAACCACTGCGGGATGTGCGCGTGGCCGAACAGGTTCTCCGGCATGAAGTGGTTGGTGGCGACCGTCGGGACACCCATCTCCTTGGCGTGCTTCAAGGTGTAGCGGCCGACCACGAAGTGCGCCTGGACGTGCACCAGGTCGGGCTGGATGCGGTCGAGCAGCGCCCGGACGTCCTTGCCGACCTGCCACGGCAGACCGATCCGGAACGTCTTGTGGAACGGGGTGCGGTGCGAGCGCAGGCGGTGGACCGTGATGCCGTCGACGTGCTCGGTGCGGGCCGCGCCGACCGGGTCCACGCAGATCACGTGCACGTCGTGGTCCCGGCCGGCGAGCCCGACCGCGAGCCGGTGGGCGAAGCGGGCCGCGCCGTTGACGTCCGGCGGGAACGTCTCCGCGGCGACGACGATCCGCATGGCGCGTCCGTTCATGGGGGTGTTCTCCGATCTCATGGGTGTCTGTGAGTCCTTGCGGGCGAGCAGGGCGACGCCGGCGATGGCGACGGCGGCGCAGGCGAGTTCCGCGACGGCCGTGGGGCCGGAGGTGCGGGTGGCCTCGCCGAGCAGGGTGGTGCCGATGCCGACGGCGACCAGCGGGTCGACGACGGTGAGGCAGGCGACCGCCACGTGCGGCGGTCCGCTGGCGTAGGCGTGCTGGATGAACCAGCCGCCGACCAGCAGGGCGAGCGCGATACCGGCCGCCGAGAGGCCGGTGCCGAAGGAGAGCGAGGCGGTCTGGACGTCCTGCGACACCGACCGCATGAGCACCGAGACGTAGCCGTACGAGACGCCGCCGGCCGCGCCGAACGCGAGCGCCCGCACCGCCGGCCGGGCGGACAGCACCCCGACCAGGCCCGGCACGGCCACCAGCCCGAGCACGACCAGCCCGGCGGTCACCTCGGCCTCGGCGGCGACCGGGGTGGCGGTCGCGCTGCCGGCGGCGAGGAACACGAACGCCCCCACGCCGAAGGTCGTCAACGCGACGGCCGGCAGTTCCCGCCGCCGGTTGTCCAACAGGGCGGTGATCCCGATGGCCAGCACCCCGACCGGCTGCACCACGGTCAACGGCGCCATCCCCAACGCCACCGCGTGCACCCCGGCGCCGACCACCAGCAGCACCAGCCCCGCCAACCACCGCGGCCGGCGCAGCAGGTCGCGCACCTTCAGGTCCGGGACGTCGTTGACCGCCTCGTGCTGCAACCGGGCGGCGAAGGCGAAGAACGCCGCCCCGGCGGCGGCGAGGACGACGGCGAGCCACGTCATCGCGAGACCTCCCGGCTCACCGCGGCGGCGAGGGCGAACAGCAACCCGTACAGCAACGCGAAGAGGATCCGTTCGAAAAGACCGAGCAACACCTGGCCGTCGTAGGTGAGCGAAACATGGCTCACCATGAATGCCACCGCCGTGATCCCGGCGGCCACCGAAAAACGACGGACGGGAGTACTGCGGATGAACCGCCGGGAAATCAACCAGCCCGCCAGCGGAAGGCTCGTGAACATGACCGCGCCGGCGTAGCGGTGCACCAGCCCGGAGAAGGAAGCGGGCGACCCGGTCGGGTCCGTGGGGAACACGGTGGCGACCGTCAACCCCACCGCCCACAGCCCCAGCAGCCACGACACCGGCCCCCGCCTGGGCAAACCGGTGCGGACCAGCACGACGAGCAGCCCCACCGAAGCCGCGGCGAGCGAGAGCGCGGTGACGGCGAGCAGCCCGCTGCCGTTGGCCACGAAGATGTAGTCGCTGATGGTGTGGCTGAGCGGACTGAGTTCCCCGACCGCCACCACGTGCAGATACCCGACCGGGAACAACGACAGGACCAACCCCGCCACCGCGAACGACAACACCGCCGCCCGTCTTTCCCCCCGAATCACCGTCACGGGAAAAATCCTGGCGGGATTCGCGATCAGAAAGTATCCGGAACACCCCCGAGGCGACCCTGATGCCACCCGGACATCGGGGGTGGGGCTGCCCCCACCCCGGCGGGTGGGCCTCGCGGACCGGCCGGCCGGCGGACGGGGGAAGCGGGCAGCCGGCGGATGGCGGCAGGGGGATGCGGCGACGGCGACGACCGGCGCTGGCCCTCCGGCCGCACGACCGGCGTCCCGGACACGACCACCGTGCCCGCGCGGCCAG
>NZ_JBEZBW010000174.1:0-9833 GCF_040647305.1 Saccharothrix sp. NPDC042600
GGCAACCGGAAAAGCTGGTTGCCAAGAAGGGAGAAGCGCGGTTGGGCTGCGCCCAGGCCGTACGGGGAACGAACCGAGGCCCTTCCTGTGGCTGGCAGCCCTTCGAAGAGCGCGCGCCTGCGGCGCGGAAGTGAGGGGGCGCGTCTTGGCGTGGTGGGGGTCGCCCGTGGTGCACCCGGGTCGCCGGACGCACCACGGGGGGACACATCCCACTTGGATTTTTCCAGTTGGAACTGTTTTGCCTTACACGGACAGCAGTCGGTCGAAGAACGCGCGGTAGCGGCGGAGGGCCTTGCGGAGTTCCTCCGTGTCCACCTGTTCTCCCTGCTGCCACTGGCCCTCCAGGGAACGCTTGTGGTCGGCGAAGGTCGTGGCCAGGCTTTGGACCACCTGGGCCACCAACTCGTCCGCTCGGCGCACCGCGTCCCTCGGGTCGTCCACGAAGTCCGACTGGAGGGCCCGCCACTCGGTTCGGAACCCGTCTGCCTCGGTCGAACCGAACAGCGGCTCGGTGTCGGAGCGGTCCGTCGTGGGCTGCTCCGGGTGGGGGTACTGCTCGACCGGCTGCTCCTGCCGGTCCTGTTGGGGGACGGCGTGGGGCTGGTCGGTTTCCTGCGCGTAGCCCGTCGGTTCCTGTTCGTAGTCCGCCACGGGCTCCTGGTACTCGGGGGCGTTCTCGTCGTGCCGCCGGTTGGCGAAGTCCTCGGTGGTCAGCCGCTCGGTCATCAGCGCGCTCCTTCTTCCCTGCGGTCGTCTTCGTGACGGTGCAGCAGGTCCTCGAAAAGCGTGCGGTAGTGCACCATCGCCGCACGCAGGTCCTCGGTGGACGCCTCGCCCCGGTCCTGGCGCTGCGAGATCGTGTGCGCCTCGCGGTAGTGCTCCAGCGTGTTCGCGTGCTCGACGGACAGCAACGCCTCGCGGCGCTCGTACCCCTCGGTGGGGTAGCCGCGCTCCGCCATCAGGTCGGTCACCAGGCGGTCCGCCTGGGTCACCGCCTCCTGCGGCGAGTCGACGAACCGCTCCTGGATGCGCGACCAGTCGCGGGCGTAGCTCTCCCTGGTCACGGGGGTCAGCGGGCGGAGTTCGAGCTTCGCGTGCTCACGCTCGCGCTCGACCAGTTCACGCTCCGCGGCCATCCGGTTGTCGCTGCGCTCGACGGCCCGGTCGTACTCGGGGCCGAACCGCTCGCGCAACCGCTTGCGCTGCAAGAAGAATCGCGACAGCAATGCGACCGCTGCCACGACGACCAGCACGACGACGATGACGCCGATGAGGGTGCCGGTGGACATCTGTGGCCTCCTTGGGCTCGGATGTCCACCGGGTTCCCACCATCGAGTGAGAGTAAAACTCCTACCCCTTGACGCAGACGACCTGCTTGAGCCGCGTGACGACCTCCACCAGGTCGCTCTGCTGCGCGATCACGGTGTCGAGGTCCTTGTACGCGCCCGGGATCTCGTCCACGACGCCCGCGTCCTTGCGGCACTCCACCCCGGCGGTCTGGGCGGCCAGGTCGGCGGCGGTGAACGTCTTGCGCGCCTTGGTCCGGGACATCTTCCGGCCCGCGCCGTGCGACGCCGACTCGAACGAGTCCGGGTTGCCCAGGCCGCGCACGATGTACGAGCCGGTGCCCATCGAGCCCGGGATGATCCCGAGTTCGCCCTTGCGGGCCCGGATCGCGCCCTTGCGGGTGACCAGGACGTCCTCGCCGAAGTGGTGCTCCTCGGACACGTAGTTGTGGTGGGCGCTGATCGGCTCGTCGAAGGTGGCGTGGGGGAAGTGCCGGCGCAGGACCTCGGTGACGAGCTTGAGCATGGTCGCCCGGTTGCGGCGCGCGTACTCCTGCGCCCAGTACAGGTCGTGCCGGTAGGCGGCCATCTCCGGCGTGCCGGACAGGAACACGGCCAGGTCCGGGTCGGGCAGGCTCTCGTTGTGCGCGAGCTTGCGCGCGACCTGGATGTGGTGCTGCGCCAACTGGTTGCCGATGCCCCGCGAACCCGAGTGCAGCATGACCCACACCCGGTCGTCGGTGTCGAGGCAGACCTCCAGGAAGTGGTTGCCGCCGCCGAGGGTGCCCATCTGGCGCAGGGCCTTGCCCTGGTCGAGGGTCGGCACGAGGCGGTCGAAGCCGTCCCAGAAGGCGTCGGGGGAGACGACCGGCTCCTTGTGCATGGCGAACCCGACCGGCACGGCCTTCTCCAGGGCGCCGCGCAGGTGCTTGAGGTCGGCCGGCAGGTCGTTCGCGTGGAGCGAGGTGCGGACGGCGGTCATGCCGCACCCGATGTCCACGCCGACCGCGGCCGGCGAGACCGCGTCCTTGAGCGCGATGACGGAGCCGACGGTGGCGCCCATGCCGTAGTGCACGTCGGGCATGACCGCGACGTGCTTGACCGCCCAGGGGAGGGCGGAGATGTTGCGCAGCTGTCGCAGCGCCTGCTCCTCGACCTCGTCCGGGTTGGCCCACAGCCGGATGTCCACGCGGGAACCGGCGATCGTCGTTGCGGTCATGGCTCAAGGCTAGGTCGGCCCGTGGCGGACCGCGATCGGGTTTACGCCGTGGTCGGGGAGGGCCGCCCGGCCCTCCCCGCTCGGCCTAGCGGCTGACCGCCTTGCGGTACTGGCGGATCGCCAGCGGAACGAAGACGACCAGGAACACCACGACCCAGATGAGCGTGGTCAGCACCGGGTGCTGGAGCGACCACACGTCGGCCTTCGGGAACGCCGGGTTGGTGTTGCCGAACAGCTCGCGCGCGGCGGCGGTCACGGCGGACACCGGGTTCCACTCCGCGAAGACCTTCAGCGGGCCCGGCAGGTTGCTCTCCTGCACGAAGGTGTTCGCGATGAAGGTCAACGGGAAGATGGCGATGAAGCTCGCGTTGTTGAACACCTCCGGGCTGCGCACCATCAGGCCCACGATCGCCATGCCCCACGACAGCGCGTAGGCGAACAGCAGCAGCAGCGCGAACCCGGCCAGCGCCTCGAAGAACGACGAGTGGATGCGCCAGCCGACCAGCAGACCCGTCAGGGACATCACGACGATGACGATGACGTTGTTGAGCAGGTCCGACGTGGTCCGCCCGATCAGCACGGCCGACCGCGCCATGGGCAGCGACCGGAACCGGTCGATGACGCCCTTCTGGATGTCCTCGGCCAGGCCGCTGCCGGTGATGGTCGCGCCGAACACGACGGTCTGGGCGAAGATGCCCGCCATCAGGAACTCGCGGTAGTCCATGCCGGGGATCTCGATCGACCCGCCGAACACGTACGCGAACAGCAGCACGAACATGATCGGCGACAGCGTCGAGAAGACCAGCAGGTCCGGCACGCGCTTGATCTTGATCAGGTTGCGCTTGGCGACGACCGCGCCGTCACCCAGCGCCTGCACGATGGTGCTCATTCCCCCTGCTCCTCCTGCTTGTCCTCGGCCGCGTGCCCGGTGAGCGTCAGGAACACGTCGTCCAGCGTGGGCCTGCGCAGGCCCACGTCGAGCACCTTGATCGCCTCGCCGTCCAGCCGCCGGATGCCCTCGACCAGCACCTCCGATCCGCCGGACACGGGCACGGTGAGCCGGTGGCCCCGCTCGTCCACCACGATCTCGCCGATCGCCAGACCCCCGAGGACCTCGCGGGCCTTGGCCACGTCCTGCGCGGAGCCCACGGACAGCTCCAGCCGCTCACCGCCGACCTGGGCCTTCAGCTCGTCCGCGGTGCCCAGCGCGATGACGTGGCCGTGGTCGATGACGGCGATCTTGTCCGCCAGCCGGTCGGCCTCCTCCAGGTACTGGGTGGTCAGCAGCAGCGTGGTGCCGCCCGCGACCAGCTCCTCGATGACGTCCCACATGCCGAGCCGGCTGCGCGGGTCCAGGCCCGTGGTCGGCTCGTCCAGGAACAGCACCTTGGGCGTGGCGACCAGCGCGCCCGCCAGGTCCAGCCGGCGGCGCATGCCGCCCGAGTAGCCCTTCACCGGCCGGTCGGCGGCCTCCACCAGGTCGAACCGCTCCAGCAGCTCGCGCGCCCGTTCCCGGCTGCGCTTCTTGCCCAGGTGGTAGAGCCGGCCCACCATGTCGAGGTTCTCGAACCCGGTGAGGTTCTCGTCCACGGCCGCGTACTGGCCGGACAGGCCGATCTGCCGGCGCAGCTCCTTGGCGTCGGCGACGACGTCGAGGCCGCAGACGGTCGCCTTGCCCTCGTCGTGCTCCAGCAGGGTGGTGAGCACGCGCACCGTCGTCGTCTTGCCCGCGCCGTTGGGGCCGAGCAAGCCCATGATGGTGCCCTCCGGCACCACGAGGTCGAGGCCGTTGAGGGCGACGACCGATCCGTAGCGTTTGACCAGTCCCTCGGCCACGATCGCATCTGCCATGGGGTCATCATGGCCTCGCGGTACGACAATTCGGCGGAATTTTTCACCCGGTCAGCGCAAATTCGTCCCTGACCAGCGGTTTTCGTAACCTTCCGTCAACATGGGGACCGTGACGATCACGCGAGCCTCCACATCGGACCTCCCGACCATCCTGCCTTTGGTGCGGGAGTTCTACGAGATCGACGGGCACCACTACGACGAGGCGTTCGTGACGGCGGCGCTGGAGCCGTTGCTCGCCGACGACCGGTACGGGCAGGTGTGGCTGTTCGACACCGGGTACGCGGTGCTCACCTGGGGCTACTCGCTGGAGTCGGGCGGGCGGGACGCGTTGCTGGACGAGTTCTTCGTGCGCAACCGGGGCGGCGGTGTCGGGGGTGCGGTCCTGCGCGCGTTGGTGGACCGGGCGCGCGCGGCCGGCGCGCGGAAGATGTTCCTGGAGACCGAAGCCCCGAACGACGCCGCCCGCCGGTTCTACGGTCGCCACGGGTTCGAAGCCGAGACGTCCACTTGGCTCAGCCAGGTGCTTTAGACCAGGAGCCGGTTGCGCAGTTCGGCGTCACGGAGGATGGGCAGGACGGACGAGTCGAGCACCCGGGCCGCTCCGGGTGCTTCGGCGAGCCGCAGCATCGCCTGGCAGACGTCGGCCAGTGGTTGGCCGCGCACGGTGAGCACCGCTTCCAGCATCTGCTCCGGAGCGCCCCGTTCGCGCCCTTCGGCCCACTGATGGAGGGCCATGACGACCACGCGGTGTGCCTGCTCGCGTCCCTGTGTCAGCACCGGCCGGTTCAGGTCGAACACCTCGATGGTCGCCCGGCCCTTGTCGGTCAGCCCGACGTACTGGCCCAGCGCCGGGGTCAGCAGCAGGTGCTCGAAGGGGTCCTCGACGGTCGGGTCCACCAGCAGCGGCGTGCCGTCGGCGGCCACCGGGAACCGGTCGCGCTTGAGGTTGCTGTTGCACGTGGCGCACGCGAGCAGGTGGTTGAGCCAGTCGAACGTGCGCACCGGATTGCGGGACAACGGCTCGAAGTGGTCGATGTCGGTGCCCTGGCTGTCCCCGCAGTACATGCACCGCTGGTAGCCGGGCGCCATCTCCTCCAGCAACCGCCGCAACGGGCCGTGCACGGTCCGGCGCACCGCGGCCCGCTTCCACGCCGCGCGGGCGGTCCGCACGCGGTCCGGCGCCGCCGTGATCTCCCGGGTCAGCGGCGGCAACCGGTCGGCCAGCTCGGCGGGCAGCGCCGCGCGGGAGAGCCTGATCACCGCCGCAACCGGGCCCGGACCTCGCGCGTGCGCGCGACCGGCGAGCTGGTCAGCAGCGCCTTGAGCTTCTCGTAGCGGCGCACGGTCTTCTCGTCGGCCGCGCCGGTGATCACCCGCACCTCCAGCTCCACCAGCTCGGCGCGCAGCCGCTGCGCCCGCTCCGAGTACGGGGTGTCCAGCCCGAACAGGTCCGACAGCACCGCGTCGTCGCCGCTGCCGTAGACGATCCGCTCGTACAGCGCCCGGTCCACCACCCTCGGCGGCTCCTGCTGGTCGGGGCCGGGCAGCCGGATCAGCCCGCCCGGGTCCGCGGCCTGGCACACGTACGGGCTGTGCGTGGTGACCAGGAACTGGATGTTCGGGAAGTGCTCCTTGAGCCACCCGCCGATCCGCTTCTGCCACGACACGTGCAGGTGCGCGTCCACCTCGTCGATGATCACAACGCCGGGCGCGGTGAGCGCGAGGCCGCCGGCGCGCGTCGGCTCGGTGCGCAGGGTCCCGAAGGACTCGTGGATCTGCTTGACCAGGTCCACCACGAGCGAGGCCACGGTGCGGTAGCCGTCGCTCATCTCGCGCAGCGGGAACCGGTGCCCGCCGCTGTCCACCCACAGCCCGTCGGAGTCCACGCCCCGGATGCGGTAGTCGTCGGGCAGCAGCCCGTCGGACAGGATCGCCAGCGCGACCGACTTGAGCTCCTCCGCGCCCGGCCGCCGTTCCAGCGACCGCAGGTGCTGCTCGATCAGCCACCCGACGCCCTCGGCGAGCGACGCGTCCTCGTGGAACAGCGTCGCCAGCCGGGACACCGGGCCCAGGCTCGACATCAGCCGCTGCGCGTCGGGCGTGCCGCCGACCATGCGCCGGAACGGCCCGTACGCGGCGCAGAACCAGCCGGTGGGGTTGTCCTGCCACGGGCCGCGGGTGGCCGCGGTCCGGCTGCCCTCCAGCTTCTCCCGCAACGACGGCTGCAGCCCGCGGTGGCCGCGCCGGTCCTCCTCCTCCGGCGTGGTCCACACCAGGCCCGCCCACAGCTCGCCGGACGGCCGGCGGCCCTTGCCCGACCACCGCTCGGCGCGCTCGTCCTGGGTGAACCGCACCTGGGCGACGGCCTCGCGCTGCCCGGCGGTGACCCAGTTCTCGAAGTCCGGGACGAGGTTGCGGGCCACCGCGGGGCCGCTGATCGCCAGCGCGATGGCGTGCAGGAGGGAGGTCTTGCCCGAGCCGTTGCGGCCGGCGATCACGGTCCAGCCGGGCGCGGTGAGCTTGAGGTCCACTTCGCGGGCGCCGTGAAACCCCTTGATGTTCCGCAGCCGGACCTGCGAGATGTGCATGGTGGCGACTGTAGTGGGGGTGGGTGGCCGGCCGGTGCGGTCGCGGGCCCGGGAGCAGCGCTTGTGGCGGAGGCATCTTATGGGGTGCGTATGCATCTTCTTAGAGCCCGAACGAGTGAACTGAAATTCCTTCGCCGGACCACTAGGGTGTTCGCAGTCTTTTCACGAGGAGCGAGGGCGAATGGCAGCGGTCCAAACCCGACGCAAGCGCAAGCTGGGGCAGTTCCTCAACGCACTGCGCAAGCGCGCCGGCAAGACGGAGATCGACTACCACGCGCTGACCCGCAAGACGCAGTCGACGTTGTCCCGGATGGAAAACGGTTACATCAGTCCGAGTTGGACCGAGCTGAGCGCGCTGCTGGCGCTCTACGGGGCCACCGGCGAGGAGCGGCGCGAGGCGGAAGCCCTGTGGGAGGACGCGAAGCAGGACTCCACGCGCCTGGCCAACGCCGCAGCGTTCACGCCCGAGGCGCGCACGTACGCGCGGCAGGAGGCGGACGCGACCGAGGTGCGCACCATCGAGATGATCGTCATCCCGGGTCTGCTCCAGACCGCGGCGTACGCGGCGGCGATCCGCCTGGCGGGCCGGCGTTTCGTGGACGCGTCGGTGTCGGTGGAGCAGGCCGTGGCGGCGCTGGCGAGCAGGCAGCGCCGGCTGCCCGGGCTGAAGCTGCACGCGGTGATCGACGAGGCCGCCCTGCACCGGGTGGTCGGCGGACCCGAGGTGATGGTTGCGCAGTTATCGCACCTTTTGGACATGTCGAAGCAGACCAACATCACGATCCAGGTGATCCCGTTCGGCGCCGGGGCGTACGGGACCATGTCGGGCGGCGGCGCGACCGCCCTGTTGTTCGAGGAAGGCGATCCCTCCACCGTGTACCTGGAGTACGCCGGCGGTGGGAAGTGGGTCGACAACCCTGCCGATGTGGAGAAGTACCTGCTTCACTTCCAGGACATGGCCGGCGAGGTCGCTCTCCCGCCCAAGGACTCGGCTTCGTTGATCAGAGAACTGGCAACCGCACTGAAGGAAACATGAACACGAAGAAGACGTGGCGTAGAAGCTCGTATTCGGGCGCGGCCAACAACTGCGTCGAGCTGGCGGTCGGCCCCACGGCCGCGGTTGTTGTTCGTGACAGCAAGAAACCCGGACTGGAACTGACCTTTCGGGACGGTCCGTTCCGGGCGTTCCTCTCCGCACTCCGCCAAAGCTGACCGATTTTCACGATTCCGCCGTCGCCGCCCGCGTTCGCACGCGGGCGGTGTCGTCCGGGTCGCGCTAGGCCGGTCGAGTGACGTGGGGGCGACGGTCCATTGAGGACCGAAGGACTCCATGTGCGTGATTCCGCAGGTTTCGCGGCGGTGGTGACTTCGGGCGTGGTAGTACGGTCGTCGAATTGTTGTGGCGTCACGGGGTTGGAGATGTGACGCCGCCACGGTTTGTGGCGTCCGGGGTCGTCGGTGGGGCGCACGCTTCGTTGTGGGAAGTTGTGTGTCACAGCAACTCTCCCCTCAGGGTTGATCACCTCCGCCTCGGGATCACTGTAAATTCCACAGTGGACTGTTTTCGCGCCTGTCCTAAGTAGACAATGTTTGGCGTGCGCTGATTGCCGGTGGGCTGGTGGCGCTGGGGTTGACTGGGCGTGCTCGGGGCCACCCGGAAGTGCAGTTTTGGCTACCCGGTCGGGTGACGAGCGGCGCTTTGGTGAGAACCGGCCCCGATAGTGGGGGGAGTGGCGACCAGGCGGGGGAGGCGTGGGCGGCGACGGGACTGGGCTCAGGTTTCGGCCCTGGTGTCGGCGTTGGCCGCGGTGGGGGCGTTGGTGTTCACGGCGCTGTCGTTGCAGGCCACGCGGGACCAGATCGAGATCGCCGAGCGCGGTCAGCTCACCGACCGGTACAGCAAGGCGGTCGAGCAGCTCGCCCACGGGCGGTTCGAGGTGCGGCTCGGCGCGGTGCACGCGTTGGAGCAGATCGCGCGGGACTCGGGGACGCACCGGGTGGCCGTGGTGTCGGTCCTGACGTCCTTCATCCGCGGCGAGCGGCACATCACGCCCGGTGGCGGGGCGGCGTGCGAGGTCGAGGAGTTCTACGACGTCGGGTCGGCCCGGCACGACGTCCACGCCGCCCTGACGGCGGTGGCGCGCCTGGACGCGGGTGACGACGTGGACCTGAGCCTGTCGTGCCTGGACAGCGCCCTGCTGGTGGGCGCGAAGCTGCGGTGCGCGAACCTCGACGGGACCTTCCTGCGGCACGCGTCGCTGATCGGCGCCGACTTGCGCGGGGCGTCGCTGTCGAGCGCCCGCCTGGACGCCCCGGAGGCGGTGGGACCGGGCGGTGTCGGCGCGGTCCTGCGCGGCGCGTCGCTGGTGGGGGCGCGGTTGACGGGGGCGACCCTGCGCGGTGCCGTGTTGGAGCGGGTGGACCTCTCCGGTGCCGACCTGACCGACGCGGACCTGGCGGGCGCCGACCTCGACGGCGCCAACCTGGCCGGCGCGTACGTCCGGGGAGCGGACTTCACCGGCGCGACGCTCGACTTCGCCGCCGCCCTGCGCGCCGGCGCCGTCGACGACTACCCGCCCGCGCCGCGGGGGTGCGGGCAGTGAGGAGAACGGGATGAGCGAGCAGAACTGCCCGAACGGCACGGCCTGGCAGGACGGCTGGTACTACCCGGACCCGCCCGGCGACGGCAGCGGCCTCCAGCAGTACGCGAAGGGCCAGTGCTTCGGCGGCAGACCGGGGACCACGTGGCGCTACAAGCACTCGATCCTGCCACCCGAGCCACCCCACCCGCCGGGCCCGTGGGGCGGGGGCACGCCGGACTGACTCACCCGCCCGCGCGGGTGGAGCGGGGCCGGCGGGGGCGATGCCGGCGGGAGGGCTGAGCCGCCC
>NZ_JBEZBW010000175.1:0-9577 GCF_040647305.1 Saccharothrix sp. NPDC042600
GCCCCGCCGGCCACGCCCCGCGCCCGCCCCGCACGCCGCGCCCGCCCCCGCACCACCGCGACTTGCCGCGAGTTAGTCGTCCGTGTCCGGTGGGGTGGTGGGTTGTAGGACTGAACGGGGGAGGACTTTGGCTCGTAGGGCCAGGGGGGCGTTTCTGGTCATGCTCTTGCGGACCTCGTCCACCGCGCCGGGCAGGGTCGGGTCGGCGGCCGAATTGGTGCTGTACCAGGAGCGTTCCACCGCCCCGACCACCGCGCGCAGGCCGTCCCGGCCCTGTTCGTCCAGGTTGTGGGCCTTCGCCATGCGGCGGGCGGCCACTCGGACCGTCTCCGTCGTCGGCACCCGGGTGCCGCGGTCCACCGACTCCGCCAGCAACTCCTGCCACGCGGCCCCGGCGGCGTCCGGGCCCAGGCCGGCGACGGCGCGCAAACGTTCGCGGCGGCGCCATTCGCGTATGCCGGCCGGGATCGCGATCAGGACGACCACCAGCAGCGGGATCGCTATCCACCAGGACAGCAGGGCCACCAGCAGGGTCGCCAGGACTATCCACGCCGCCGCGGCCACGGTTGTCAGGAGTGGCCGCAGCCACGGGGCACCGCGGAGGTTCAGCGGGACGCGGGTGGCCTGGCGGGAGAGCAGGAACAGCAGGGCCGTGAGCAGGACTCCGATGGTGGCGGCGACCAACAGGGTGACCGTGTGCCACGTCGGGGTCGGCGTCTCCGTCGCGTTCGGGTCGTCGCCGGCCTGGTCACCCGTCGTCGCCGTGGTGGTCGCGGCGGACGCCGAGGTCGTGGGGGCGGTGGTCGTGGTGGGGGCCGTCGTGGTGTCCGTTTCGTCGCCATCGACCTGGCGGCCGGCGATGTACGGCGGCACCACGCCGCGCCCGTCCGACAGCGGGGTCGGGTCGAAGACCGTCCAGCCGTAGTTCGGGAAGTAGATCTCCACCCACGCGTGCGCGTCCTGGGTCGTGATCGTCTGCGCGTCACCCGTCGGGAAGCCCGCCGTGAAACCCATCGCCACCCGCGACGGCAGGCCGATGGACCGCGCCATGATCGCCATCGCCGACGCGTACTGCTGGCAGAACCCGCGCTTGCCGGTCATCACGAAGTCGCGCAGCGCGTCGGACGTCGCCGCCCCGCCGGTGTCCGTGGTGTAGGCGAAGCCCTGGGTGCCGTCGGTGAAGTAGTTGTAGAGCGCGGTGGCCTTATCGAAGCCGTTCGGCTGGCTCCGGGTGATCTCGCGCGCGAGGTCCGCGACCTCGGGGCTCACCCCCCGCGCGTCCAGGTACACGTCCTCGACGTCCGCCGCGCCGTTCGCCCGGCGCAACGCGTCCGCCGGGGGCGTCTTGAGCACCGTCTCCAGCTTGTACGGCGCGGCCTTGCGCTGCCGGACGCTGTAGACCATCCCGCGCACCGGGTCGTACCGCCAGTTGTCCTCGACGTCCTGGATGCGCCGCGGTCGCCCGTACACCGGCAGCCAGTTGTCCAGCCAGTTCACCGGCTCGATGGTCACCGTGGTGACCTCGCCGTCGCCCGGGTCGCCCGGTTGCTGCGGCAGGTCGCCGTTCGCGGGCACCCCCGTGGACAGGTCGCCGCCCAGCTGCCAGCCCTTGTCCGGCACGTACTCGCGCAACGTCATCGCCCGCAGGTACGCCGCCTCCGGCAACCCGCGCACCCGGAACATCTCCCGCGTCGCGCCCTGGTTGAGCATGCCGCGCAGCTCGGTCATCGGGTCCAGGCCCAGGCCGTCCGCGCCGCCGCCGACCTCGTCGCCGCCGGGCAGCCGGCCGACGGTCCCGACCAGCGTGAAGCTCGCCCCGGCCAGCATCGCGACCACCACGGCCGCACCCGCGACCGCCGTCGCCGCCGGCCCCGAACCGCTCCCGCCCGACCCTGGTCGCCGCCCGCGCCACGCGTCGTGCCGGTGCTGCCCGTCCACCGCCAGGAGCAGCGCGAACGCCCCCGCGCCGAACACGAAGGTCCACACCGGCAGCATCTCGTCGGCCAGCGACGCCGGCACCGCGAACACGCACAGCAGCACCAGACCGGACGCGGCGGGCGCGGCGGCCCCGACGGCCAGCAGGTCCACCAGCACGGCCACGAGACCGATCGCCAGCATCACCAGGCACCGGATGGCCTCGCTGTCGGCGACCGGCGGCACCCCGGTCTGCACCTCGGCGAACGCGTCGCCGAGCACGGTCATCAGGTCGCCCAGCGACTGCGGTCCGGGCAGCACGACCAGCACGCCGGTCCGGGTGAAGATCGTCACCAGCAGCGACATCAGCGCGAACACCTGCACCAGCGCGATCAGCGGGTTGGGCAGCCGCGTCTGCCGCAGCAGCACGCCCACGCCGACCACGACGGTGATCGCCACGGCCAGGTTCACCAGCCACAGCACGCCCGCCACGACGCTGGACAACGCCGTCGCCGCGCACAGCGTGGCCAGACCCGCGACGGCGGGCGTCGCGCTCACGACCCAGTTGCCCCGAGCGGCGGTACTGCCGGTCACTACCCCACCTCCGTGCGCACCACGGGGCCGCGGTTGCCCGCGCTGTGGCACAGCTCCTGCCAGACCTGGTTCATCGGCGTCGACGGCCGGGCGACCACCGCGCCCCAGCCGGCCGCCGCCAGCAGGCCACGCGCCTCCTCCGGGTCGGGCGCGGGGTCCTCGCCACTCGCCGCCCACGCCCGCACGTCCATCACCACGGCCAGGCTGCGCATGCCGCGCGGCCGGTTGCGCACCAGCGCGTCCACCACGGCCGGCGTGCTGCCGCCGAGCACCGCGATGACCTCCTGGCCCGCGCCCGGGTCCAACCCGGCCGCCGGTTCCCGCCGGTGCGACGGCTGCAGCGCGGCCAGGGCGTCGAGCACCACGGCGTCGCTGTGCCCGCCGTCGCCCGACCCGCCCGCCAGCACCCGCCCGTCGTCGCCGACCAGTCGCACCTGGTGCCCGAACCGGTGCAGGTGCAGGCACACCGACGCCACGAACGACACCGCCCACTCCAGCGACGAGTTCGGCCCCGTGCCGCGGTGCGCGGTCAGCCGGTGGTCCAGCAGCACCGTCGTCCCGCCGCGCCACGGCCGTTCCTCGACGCGCACCATCAGCTCGTCGCGCCGCGCGGTGGACCGCCAGTGCACCTTCCGCAGGTCGTCGCCGTGCCGGTACGGCCGCACCACGGCGTCGTCCTCGCCCTGCCCGGCGCGCAGCCGGATCGAGCCGTCGTCGCCCGCGCCCATGCCGGACCCGCTGGGCAGCCCGGCCAGGCCCACCACGCGCGGCACCACGACCAGCTTCGAGCGGCCCGCCAGCTCGCGGTCGAACTCGGCCAGCCCGAACGGGTCGGTGATCCGCGCCATCAGCGGCCCGACCTGCTGGATGCCGCGCATCACCGGCTTCAACGGGTAGCGCAGCGCGGTCACGGTGTTGCGCGGCAGCCGCTCGACGACGAACCGCGGCCGGGCGCCCAGCGCGTACGGCACGGCGTCCTCCAGCAGCAGACCGCCGGTGGGCAGCCGGCCCGCGGAGCGCAGCTCGACCTTCACCTCGGTCGCCGCGCCCACCTGGACGCGGCTGGGGAACAGGAACCGGGACGCGTGCAGGCCGATGCGGGCCCGCTGCGCCAGCCACGCGGCCAGCACCGGCAGGGCCACCACGAACGCGGCGACCCGCAGCAGGTCCCGCTCGTTGAGCACGACCGCGCACAGGCCCGCCGCGAACCCGGCGGCGAGGAGGCAGCGGCCCCGGGTGGTCAGCCCGGACAGGGCTCCGCGCATGTCAGCGGTGGTGGCCGTCGCCGTGGCCCGGGGCCGGGTGGCCGCCGGGGTGGCGCTGCACGTTCTGCAGGAACTGGCCGGACGGGTCCAGCGCCGCCTGCGGCACCGGCACCCGCTGCAACAGGTTGCGCACCAGGTCCGCCGCGGACCGCCGGGCCGCCTGGGCCTCGGCCGTCAGCACCAGCCGGTGCGCCAGCACGGGCACGGCCACGGCGTGGATGTCGTCGGGCACCACGAAGTCGCGCCCCGCCAGCGCCGCCTGCGCCCGCGCCGCCCGGACCAGCTGCAACGTCGAGCGCGGGGACGCGCCCAGCCGCAGCTCCGGCAGCCGCCGGGTGGCCCCGACCAGCTCCACCGCGTACCGGCGCACCTCGGGCGACAGGTGCACCCGGCGCACGGCGTGCACCAGCTTGAGCACCGTGTCCGCGTCCGACACCGGGCGCAGGTCGGCCAACGGGTCGTTGCCCGCGTGCTCGTCCACCATCGCCAGCTCGGCCTGCGGGTCGGGGTAGCCGATGGAGACCCGCGCGGTGAACCGGTCCCGCTGCGCCTCGGGGAGGGCGTAGGTGCCCTCCATCTCGATCGGGTTCTGGGTGGCGATCACCATGAACGGCGCGCTGAGCGGGTAGGTGTTCCCGTCCACCGTCACCTGGTGCTCTTCCATGCACTCCAGCAGCGCCGACTGGGTCTTCGGCGACGCCCGGTTGATCTCGTCGCCGACCACGATGTTGGCGAACACCGGGCCGGGGCGGAACTCGAAGTCGTTGTCCTGCCGGTTGTAGATCGACACACCGGTGATGTCGCTGGGCAGCAGGTCCGGGGTGAACTGGATGCGGCTCACCGAACAGTCGATGGACCGCGCCAGGGCCTTGGCCAGCGACGTCTTGCCGACGCCGGGCACGTCCTCCACCAGCAGGTGGCCCTCGGCGAGCAGCGTCACGATGGCGATGCGGACCACGTCCGGCTTGCCGACGATGACCTTCTCGACGTTCGCCGCGATGCGTCCCACCACGGCGTGCAGTTCGGCGAGCACCTCGTCGGGCCGGCTGTGCACGTGGGCCGTGTTGTTCACGTGATTGAGCCCACCGCCCCCGAAAGAGTGTTCGGGCAGCGCGGCTGGCTGGGTACTCGGAGTCACTCGACCTCCCGAAGACCACCGCGACCGGTTCGCGGAGGCGGTGAGCGTTTCACGCAGTGTGTCAAACCGGGGCGAAGCGCCCCACACCGATTGAACATTCTCGTGCCGCTGGTTTCCACGGCCGTCTCCGGCTGCCGGTTCACCCGCTCCCACCACGATTCCCCACCACCCGCCGCGCTGAACCCGATTTGCCCGATTTCGCTGGGCCGTTCGGGTGGGTTTTCGAGTCGATCACGGCCCTCGCGGCGGCCGGGGCGCTCGGCTTCCCCCACCACCCCCCACGGTCGTCATCTCCGCTCTACCTGCGTAAACGTTCCCCATCCGGGTGGCTGACCACCCGTTTCAGCGTTGACTGTGGTGAAAAGTGGGGTACTGTGGCGGCCGGTGGGGCAGACGGGGGCCCCACTGCCGGTTCGCCGTCCGGCGGCGGGAGGTGGGTTGCCGTGTTCCTGGGCACGCACCACCCCAGGCTGGACGACAAGGGCCGGCTGACGCTGCCTGCGAAGTTCCGGGACGCGCTAGCGGGGGGTCTCATGGTCACCAAGGGCCAGGACCACTGCCTCTACGTGTTCCCTCGGGCCGAGTTCGAGCAGATGGCGCGCAAGGTCGCGGAGGCGCCGTTCACCAACGAGGCGGTCCGCGCCTACCAGCGCTACCTGTTCGCGGGGACCGACGAGCAGCGGCCGGACGGCCAGGGCCGGGTGTCCATCGCACCGGAACTGCGCCGCTACGCCGGGCTGACCAAGGAGTGCGTGGTCATCGGCGCGGTGAACCGGCTGGAGATCTGGGACGCGCAGGCGTGGCAGCGCTACATGGACGAGCACGAGGACAGCTACGCCGAGGCTCGCGAGGAGGTGCTGCCGGGCGTTTTCTGATGGGCTTGGACGCTTGAGGTTTCGGGTGCCGTGAGGCCTCGGTCCGCTCGGCTTTCGGCCCTGGCGCACCTTCCCCGGCGCCAGGTCCGACGGGCGGGCGGGGACCTGACGACACCCGAATTTTTGTCGGTGGGGGGATGTGGGAGGGGACATGGGCGAGCGGGCGCGGCACGTGCCGGTGCTGCTCGACCGCGTCCTGGGCCTGCTGGCCCCCGCGCTGGCCGACCGGGACGCGGTGTTCGTGGACTGCACGCTCGGCCTGGGCGGGCACTCCGAGGCCGTGCTGCGGGCCCACCCGCGGGTGCGGCTGATCGGCCTGGACCGCGACCCGCAGGCGTTGGAGCTGGCGCGCGAGCGCCTTGAGCCCTTCGCCGACCGGACGACGTTCGTGCAGACCACCTACGACAACATCGCCGAGGCCGTGGACGGCCCGGTGGACGGCGTCCTGATGGACCTCGGCGTCTCCTCGTTGCAGCTGGACGCCGAGGAGCGCGGTTTCGCGTACTCGCGGGACGCGCCGCTGGACATGCGGATGAGCGCCGGCACCGGCATGACGGCCGCGGACGTGCTCAACGAGTACTCCGTGGACGACCTCACCCGGATCCTGCGCGACTACGGCGAGGAGCGGTTCGCCCGCAAGATCGCCCAGGCCGTGGCGCGCGAACGCGCCCGCGAGCCGTTCACCAACTCCGGGCGGCTGGTCGAGCTGCTCTACGACGTGGTGCCCGCGGCGACCCGGCGCACCGGCGGCCACCCCGCGAAGCGCACGTTCCAGGCGTTGCGGATCGAGGTCAACGGCGAGCTGGAGTCGTTGCGCCAGGCCCTGCCCGCGGCGCTGTCGGTGCTCGCGGTGGGCGGGCGGATCGTCGTGGAGTCCTACCAGTCGCTGGAGGACCGGATGGTCAAGCGGGCGTTCGCCGACCTGGCCGTCTCCAAGACCCCGCCGGGCCTGCCGGTGGAGCTGCCCGGCCACGGCCCCGAGCTGAAGCTCGTGACCCGCGGCGCCGAGGTGGCGACCGAGCAGGAGATCGAGGACAACCCCAGGGCCGCGCCGGTACGACTCCGGGCGGCGGAACGGATCAGGGAGGCGACGACATGACCGCACCGGCCCGGACCGGCGGCGTGCCGTCCACCCCCGGCAAGCCGCGCGAGCGCGCCCTGCGCTCGGTGCCCACCCGCTCCCGCTCGGCGGCGGCCGAGCGCGCCTACGCCCGCCGCGAGCAGCGCACCCGCGGCACCGCCGTGACCCGCCGGCCGGTGCCCGCGCCCCGGGCGCCGTTCGTGGTGATGGTGATGGTGGTGCTGGGCGTCGGGATCGCCGCGATCATGTGGCTGTCCACCCAGGCGACCGCCGACTCCTACCGCCTGCAGGACGCGCGCGCGGAGGAGAAGCGCCTGGCCCGCCAGGTCGAGCAGCTGCGCCAGGAGGTGGCGCTGGCCGAGTCGCCGCGCCAACTCGCGGAGGCCGCGGCCCGGCTGGGCCTGGTCCCGGTCGAGGACCCGGCGCGCCTGCGCCAACTGCCCGACGGGACGATCGAGGTCCACGGCAAGCCGTCGGCCGCCCAGACCCCGGCCCCGCCCGCGCCGCCACCCACGTCCACGCCCCCGCCGGACCCGAACGCGCAGCAGCCACCGGCCGACCCCAACGCGCAGCAACCCCCGGCCGACCCGAACGCACAACAACCACCACCCGCACAGCAGGTGCCCGGAGGTCAGTGATGCCAGGGCCCACCAGGGGGAGGCCCACCAGGCGGCCGTTGTCGGTCCGCGCGCCCAAGCGGCGCCGGGGCGGCAACAGCCGGGTCCGCATCGCCGTCGGCCGGCTGTTGCTGGTCGGCGCGCTGGTGCTGGCCGGGCTCAAGCTCGTCCAGGTGCAGGGCTTCCAGGCCGAAGCCCTGTCCAAGCAGGCGGAGGAGCAGCGGGCGACGCCGATCGACGTCCCGGCGGCGCGCGGCTCCATCACCGACCGCAACGGCAACCAGCTGGCGTTCAGCGTGGAGGCCCGCCAGCTCTACGCCGTGCCGCAGCTGACCCGCACGAAGTGGACCAAGGCGCAGGAGGCCGACCCGAAGATCGGCTCCTACGAGGACTGGGCGCGCGGCGTCGCGAAGTTCATCCAGGACACGCTCGGCACCGAGGTCAACGGCCAGAAGACCGACGAGCAGACGATGTACTCGCTGATCACCAAGGACATCACCTACGTCGAGCTGGTCGACAACATCGACCCGGCGAAGGCGGCGGCGATCACCGAGAAGTACGCCGACATCGGCCAGGAGTACCGCGCGGTCCGCGTCTACCCCAACGGCGAGCTGGCGTCGAACATCATCGGCGCGGCGAACTGGCGCGAGGACCAGGAGCCGCCCGCCACGCACGGCGTGCTGGGCCTGGAGAACTCGCAGGACAACCTGCTCGCCGGCCGCATGGGTCGCCGGGTCGTGGACACCATGCAGGGCAACAACGACGTGGTGATCCCCGGGCCGGGCCGGTCGCGCGAACTGGCCGCCGCGGTGCCGGGGCGCAGCCTGGAGCTGACGCTCGACGTGGACACGCAGTACGCGTTGCAGCGCATGGTCACCGACTACACGGAGAAGTCCGGCGCGAAGACCGGTTCGGCGGTGGTGCTCGACTCGCGCACCGGCGAGATCCTGGCGATGGCCAACGACAAGACGTTCGACCCCAACGACTTCGGCAAGGCCTCCGAGGACCAGCTGCGCAACGCGGCCGTGTCGTCGGTGTTCGAGCCGGGGTCGGTGAACAAGATCGTGACGGCGGCGACGGCCATCGAGGACGGCATCTACCAGCCGGACAGCGTGCTGACCGTCGACTACACGATCAAGGTGGCCGACCGGACCATCAAGGACTCGGTGTTCCACCCGACCCAGGACATGACGTTCACCGGCGTGTTCGCGAAGTCCTCCAACGTCGGCACGCTGATGGCGGCGCAGAAGATCGGCGAGGACCGCTACGCGGACATGCTGCGCAAGTTCGGCCTGGGCAAGCGAACCCAGTCCGGCCTGCCCGGCGAGGAGTCCGGCTCGGTCCCGCCGCGCAACCAGTGGTCCGGCTCGACGTTCGGCAACCTGCCCATCGGCCAGGGCCTGAACATGACCCTGTTGCAGATGACCGGCATGTACCAGGCGATCGCGAACGACGGCGTCCGCATCCCGCCACGCATCATCCGAGCGGAGGTCGACCAGAACGGCGCCCGCAAGGAAGCCGAGCGCCCGGAAGAAGTCCGCGTGGTGTCCCCGCAAACGGCGAAGACGGTCCGCGACATGTTCCGCGCGGTGGTCCAGAACGCGCCTGGCCAAACGGGCACCGGCCCGTCGGCGGCCCTGGCGGGCTACCAGGTGTCGGGCAAGACGGGGACGGCTCAGCAGGTGGACCCGAAGTGCGGGTGCTACAGCCAGAGTTCGTACTGGATCACGTTCGCGGGGATCTTCCCGGCGGACAACCCGAGGTACGTCGTGGGCATCATGCTGGACGCGCCGAGCGGCGGCGGACAGTACAGCGTGTCGGCCGCGCCGTTGTTCCACGACATCGCTTCGTACCTGGCACAGCGGTTCCAGGTGCCGATGTCGGCGGAACAGGCTCCGGTCATGCAACTGGTGCTCTGACAGGCACCTGGCGACCGCGCAGCGGGCGTCGCCCTTCCGGCGCGCGAAGCGCGCCCGCTTTTGGGCTTTTCCGTCCTCCCCGTATGGCCTGCCCGAAGGGCTACCACACTTTCCCGGGGTTGGGCCAAAAAGTTTTGCGAGGAACGAGCAAAAGTTTTTCGACCAACCCCGGGA
>NZ_JBEZBW010000176.1:0-9565 GCF_040647305.1 Saccharothrix sp. NPDC042600
CTGCTCAGACGACGCGTGCTCCATGTACCAGTCCGCAACGCAGTCAACGGTCCGCTCTGGCGCACCTTGGGTCCGGACGTCGGACTTCAACTTCGGCGCGACCCCTGCCGCCGCGCCCGCGGGTTCCCAGCGCCCCTCACGGCCACCCGGGCACGGCCCCTGCCGCCGCGCCCGTGGGCGACCGCGTCCCTCGCCGCCGCGTCCCGCCCCCTCGGGGGCGTGCTCAGTTCAGCGAGGTGTCCAGTGGGATCAGCGCGCCGCCCAGGAGGTGGCGCGCGCAGTTCGGGCAGATCGGCCAGCGCCGCCACGTGTGGCAGCCGCCCGAGTAGGCCGGGATGCACAGCGCCCGGCACACGGCGCGGTAGCGCTCGCCCAGGTGTGCGGAGTGGTGGGTGGGCGCGTTGGCGGGGACCAGGTGTCGTTCTTCGGCGAAGACACCGGGTAACAGGCGACCGGTCGTCACGACTCCTCCCGAAGTCTCGTCCGGGGAGTCCCGATGCTCGATCCGCGGGGTGGGACCGGAGGGTCGGCCGTGGCCAGCGCCGGCACAGCCACGGCGACCGCCTCCGGGTTCGCGGGCGGTGCGGGCCGGGGTACCGACGCGACCGGGCGGGTTTTCCGGTGACGCCACGGCCGGACGGCTCCCCCTTCGCGTCCGGTCGAGGCCCGGCTCCACGGATACCGTCGCCTGCGAACGACTCCAGCATGCGCCGCGTGCCTTACAACCGGCTTACATCGGGTCCAGGCGCGGCCGGGGCACCTCGCCGGCGTCGGCCGGCGGCCACACGCGCCGCCACACGACGGAGATCACGTCGGCCCGCGCCACGAAACCGTACTCCCGGGAGTCCGTCGACACAGCCGTGTTGTCCCCGAGCACGAAGTAACCGCCTTCGGGTACGACCACCGCCGCGTCCACGCCGCCCCGCCCGTCCGGCGCGCAGCAGGTCCCCTCGGCGGGCCACTCCAGCACGTGCCACCGCTCGTCCCCGCCGGGCCGCACCAGGACGCGTCCGCCGGTGATGCGCACCTGGTCGCCACCGACGCCCACGACCCGCTTGACGGCCACGGCGTCACGCCCCGGCGGCCGGACGGTCACCACGTCGAGCCGCTGCGGTGCGGTCCCGCCGAACGGGTTCGCGAGCACCCGGTCCCCGGCGCGCAGGGCCGGGTCCATGCTGTCGCCCCGCACCGGCGCGGACAACGCGAACCCGATCGCCGCGACGACGACCGCGAGCACCACGGGCACCGCCCCGGCCACCACCCACCAGCGCACCACGTGCCCCCGTTCGGCCCTGAGTACCTGTGATGTTGCGTAACTGTTACTCGAAGTTTCGTCTTCACGGACAGTAACAGAACGCGGATTCAGCGCACAGTGACAACGTTTTTCGACACCAACCCGTACCGCGCGTAGCGCAGACCGTTACCGCCAGTTGCATGCGACCGAAAGTCACAGTCACTACCAGGCCAGATGGACCCTTGTGTGACCGGCGTCTCCGTTGCACGATCTGCCGACCCGCCCGGTGCCGACCACTCGCGAACGCCCTCCTCCGCCGGTGGCGCGCGCCCTCGGACGGGTTCGAAAGCACGCACCGTAGCGTGCGGGAAGGAGTGCGCAGATGGACGAAGGCAGAACACGGTGGGGCCGCACCGCCCTGGTCGCGCTGCCGGGCCTCGGGCTCGTCGCCGCGATGACGGCGGCGATGGCCAACAGCCTGTTGGCCGCGTCGTTCGCGGTGGCGGGGGTGCCGATCCAGCTCAAGTCCGACGACGTCAGCGGCAGCGGGTTCGCCGGGGTCGTGTCGGCGCGGGCCGGGCAGGGCGTCACCTACGCCGGTTTCACCACCGCCGAGCTGAGCGGCCTGTGCGCGGCGACCACGCCGGAGGTCCTGGGCGTCCCGTTCACGTTGAAGATCACCGCCGGGGACGCGGACCCGAAGACGCGGGAGATCAGCGCCAGCGGGCTGCTGCTCGACGCCAAGCAGCTCAGCGGCAACGCCGAGTTCGACCAGCTCAAGCTCGGCGTGGCCAAGGGTTCGCTGGACCGGGGCCCCGCCGAGGTGCGCGGCGAGACCGGCACCAGCGACTTCGGCCTGCAGGCGGAACGGGCCCGGATCGGTTCGCTGGACGCCGACGCCCTGTCCGCGGCCATCGGCGGCACGTTCAAGCTCGACAACCTCCAGCTCAGCGTCAGTCCGGGCGCCACCCGCTGCTGACCGGCGTGGCGGGGCCGACCCCGGTCCCCGCCACCTCTTCGGAAAGGGCTTCTGCGACATGCGCTTCACGTGGTGGCGTGCTTTCACCCGCTGGCGCCGCACCCGGCCGTTCTGGGGCGGCCTGGTGATCCTGGTCGGGGCGGCGCCGATCCTGGTCGTGCCGCTGATGGCGATCCAGGTGGTGCTGGGCGGCGGGACCGGCGGGGTGTCCGGGGTGCTGCTCGGGTCGATCCTGGTGGTGCTCGGGGTGAGCGTGTGGTTCAGCCCGGTGACCCGGGTGATCGCCGGGCTGATCGCGGTCCTGGTCGGCCTGGCGGCGTTCCCGCTGTCCAACCTCGGCGGCTTCTTCGTGGGGACGCTGTGCGCGGTGGTCGGCGGCGCGATGGCGGCCTCCTGGGGCGAACCCCGCCCGAAGTCTCCCGGTGGAACGGACACCACCGAGCCGGACGAAGCCGCCGAGCCGAAAGATGCCGCCGAGCCGGACGAAGCCGCCGAGCCGGCGCGTGGGACGTCGCGGGGGCCGGTCGCGTTGGTCGCGCTCGGGCTGTCCGTCGCCCTGCCGCTGACCATGCTCGCCACCCCGCGCGCCGAGGCCGCGCCCGCCCTGGTCCCCGCCACCGACATCACGGTGACCGCGGGCGCGGGCTGGGTGGGCGGCCTGCACTACCGGGGCAACGAGACCCTCACCGTGGCGGACGGCGCGGGCCGGACGCGGCAGGTGGAGGTGATGCACTGGGTCCTCGACGAGTTCACCGTCCACTCCGACCTCGACCTCAAGGCCACCGCGAGCAACGGCGTCACCCTCACCCTCCGCCAGGAAGCGGCCCCGTTCACCGACAACGCCAGTTTCCGCGCCGTCGGCGAGGACAAGGTGGACCTCTACCTGACCCGCCTCTCGGCGGACCTGATCACCTTCACCCCCACCTGCCACCCGGGCGCGTGGAAGCCGTTCCAGTGCGGGCCGCTGCCGGTGATCGTCCCGCCGCCCCACCTGGAGTACCTGCTCATCGACATGACCGGCCACCACCTGGACATCCCGGCCTACGTCCCGGGCGGTCGCGCCAACCCCGGTCGCATGTGGCTCACCCAGCCGACCCACTGACCTCCGGACCGGCCCACAGCCGGAGCTTCTCGGGGTTGCGCACGGCCCAGATGCGCGTGATCCGGTCGTCCACGACCTCGAACGAGTACACCGACACCGTCACGCCGTCCAACTGGGCGACCAGGCCGGGCTGACCGTTGACCGTGCGCTCCAACAGCGTCTGGTGCAGCACCCGGTCCCAGAGCGCCATCAGGGAACGCGCGATCCGCTCCGCGCCCTCGATCGGGTGCAGCGTGGTGCTGACCAGGCCGCCGCCGTCGGCGATGGCCGTGACGCCCGGGTCGAGCAGGCCGAGCAGCGCCTCGACGTCGCCGACCTCCAGGGCCTCCTTGAAGCCCTTGACGACCCGGGCCTGCCGGGCCGCCGGGGTCGCGGGCGGCTGCGCGGCGCGCAGGCGGCGGCGCGCCGAGGACGCGAGCTGCCGGCACGCGGCCGGGGTGCGGCCGGTGATCTCGGCGATGTCGGCGAAGGGGTAGCGGAACACGTCGTGCAGGACGAGCGCGACGCGTTCGGCCGGGGTCATCGCGTCCAACACCACCAGGAACGCCATGGTGACCGACTCGTCCAGGGTGACCCGGTCCGCGGGGTCGGCGGCGGGCCGGCCGGTGATCCACTCGGTGGGGTCGGGCAGCGGCTCGGGGATCCACTCCCCCACGTACGTCTCGCGCCGCACCCGCGCCGAGGACAGCACGTTCAGGCACAGCCGGCCGGCGACCTTGTTCAGCCACGCGCCCGGCGACTCGATGGCCCGTTGCCGCTCGCGCGACATCGCGTACCAGCGGGCGTAGGTCTCCTGGACGACGTCCTCGGCGTCGGCGAGCGAGCCGAGGAGCCGGTAGGCCAGGTTGATCAGCTGCCGGCGCTCGCCCATGATCGCGCTCAGCTCTGGGTCCAGCGGGTCGGCTCCGGACTGCGTGGTCATGTTCTCGTCGGCTCCCCTGTGTCGTGTCGTGCCTACCAGTTCGACCGGACAGGGCCGCGGGGTGTCAGCCTGACGTTCCGCGGGGGCGGCCGGTCGGGGTGGTGGGACACCGACCAGGGAGGAACCCGCCATGAGCACCCGAGCAGCACACCAGGTCGTCGTCATCGGCGGCGGTTACGCCGGCGCCCTCGCGGCCAACCGCCTGCGGCAGCGCGACGACGTCCGCGTCACGCTGGTCAACCCGCGGCCGGCGTTCGTCGACCGGATCCGGCTGCACCAGTACGCCGCCGGTGCCGGCGAGGCCACGGTGGACTACGGCACGCTGCTGGCGGAGGAGGTCCGGCTGGTCGTGGACAGCGCCACCCGCATCGACACCGCCGCCCGGCGCGTGGAGCTGGCGTCGGGCGGGGCGCTGGACTACGACTACGTCGTCTACGCGGTCGGCAGCACGTCCGCCGTGCCGTCCGCCGTGCCCGGCGCGGCCGAGCACACCACCTCCCTCGGGGAGCTGGAGTCGGCGCGGGAACTGCGCGCCGCGCTGGACCGGCTGCCGCTCGACGCCCCGGTCACCGTGGTGGGCGGCGGCCTGACCGGCATCGAGATCGCCGCCGAACTGGCCGAACGCGGTCGTCGCGGGATCACGCTGGTGTGCGGCGGCACGCTCGCGCCGTCGCTGAGCGCCCCCGGCCGCCGGTACACCACCAGGTGGTTGGCCCGGCACGGGGTGGAGGTGGTGGAGGGCCACTCGGTCACCGAGGTGCGCCCCGACACCGTCGTCCTCGCCGACGGCACGCTCCGCGCGAGCGCGCTGACCGTGTGGACGGCCGGGTTCGCCGTGCCCGGGTTGGCCGCCGCGAGCGGGCTGCGCACCGACGACCTGGGCCGGCTGCTCACCGACGAGACGCTGACCAGCCTCGACGACCCCCGCGTGGTCGCCGCGGGCGACGCCGCCGCCCCGTCCGGGCGGCCGTTGCGGATGAGCTGCCAGGCCGCCGGTCCGCTGGGCGCGCAGGCGGCCGACACCGTGCTGAGCCGGATCGGGGGCGTCGAGCCGGCGGCGATCGACCAGGCCTTCGTGGGCTCGTGCGTGAGCCTGGGCCGCGCCGCGGGACTCCGCCAGTTCGCCCGCAAGGACGACACCGCGCTCACCCTCTACTTCGGCGGCCGGCTCGGCGCGGCCTACAAGGAGCTGACCTACCGGCTGGGCGTGGGCAAGATCCGCAAGGAGGCCCGCGAGCCGGGCTCGGTGATCTGGCTGAAGGGCGGTCGGCGCGCGGCGGCGCCGCCGGTCACGACGCCGTGAGCGGGCGGCCGACCGACCCGGGCTGGGGTTGACCAGGTCCGGGGTTGACGGGGACCAGGCCTGGGGTTGACCGGGACCGGGCCTGGGGTTGGGGTGAACCGGAAGGGCAGTGCCGGTGGACCGGCGGCGGCCGGGGGCCGAGGGTGATGCGGACCCTCGGCCCCCGCGTCCGTCGGCGGCGAGGCCCTGCCAGGCCTGACCGGGATGTCGGCGCCGCCGTGGACGGGAGCCGCCCCGGCTCCGACCCTGCTCTACGCCGGCGGACGGCCGGGTGGTTCAGCCCGGTGCTGTGGATTCCCGAAGCGCGCAGCGTCTTTACGCGTTCTTGGCGTGTGTGGATCGTCGCGCTGAGCCGTGCCCGCCGGGCGCGCACACTGAGGACGTGGAAGGCAAACGCAAGCGCGGTGAGCTGCGGATCTACCTCGGGGCCGCGCCCGGCGTGGGCAAGACGTTCGCCATGCTCGGCGAGGCGCACCGGCGGCGCGAGCGCGGCACGGACGTCGTCGTCGGCCTGGTCGAGACGCACGGCCGCGACCGGACCGCCGAACGGCTCGCCGGGCTGGAGGCCGTGCCGCGCCGGACCCTGCACCACCGGGGCGCCCAGCTCACCGAGATGGACGTGGACGCCGTGCTGGCCCGCGCGCCCGAGGTCGCCGTCGTGGACGAGCTGGCCCACACCAACGTCCCCGGCTCGCGCAACGCCAAGCGGTGGCAGGACGTCGAGGAGCTGCTGGACGCGGGCATCGACGTGCTCTCGACGGTCAACATCCAGCACCTGGAGTCCCTCAACGACGTCGTGGAGCGGATCACCGGCGTCCGGCAGCGGGAGACCGTGCCCGACGAGGTGGTCCGGCGCGCCGGGCAGGTCGAGCTGGTCGACATCACGCCCGAGGCGCTGCGCCGGCGGCTCGCGCACGGCAACGTCTACGCCGCCCACAAGATCGACGCCGCGCTGGGCAACTACTTCCGCGTCGGCAACCTGACCGCGCTGCGCGAGCTGGCCCTGCTGTGGGTGGCCGACCAGGTGGACGTCGCCCTGCTGCGCTACCGGTCCGAGCAGCGCATCACCGACACGTGGGAGACCCGCGAACGGGTCGTCGTCTCGGTCAGCGGCGGCCCGGAGAGCGAGACCCTGATCCGGCGGGCGCGGCGCATCGCGGCCCGCGCGGGCGCGGAGCTGCTGGTCGTGCACGTGCTGCGCGGCGACGGGCTGACCGGGGTGTCGCCGGAGTCGCTGGCGCGGGCCCGCAAGGTCACCGACGACGTGGGCGCGACCTTCCACACCGTGGTGGGCGACGACGTGCCGACCGCGCTGCTGGAGTTCGCGCGCGGGGTCAACGCGACGCAGCTGGTGCTGGGGACGTCCCGGCGGTCACGGCTGGCGCGGGTGTTCGACGAGGGCATCGGCGCGGCGGTGATCCAGGCGTCCGGGCCGATCGACGTGCACATGGTCACCCACGACGAGGCGCGGCGCGGTCCGCGCTGGCGGGTCGGGCGCAGCCCGTTGACCCGGGGTCGGGTGCTGCTGGGCTGGGCGCTGGCGGTCGCGCTGCCGTTCGCGGTGACCGGGGTGGGGGTGCTCGCGCGGGACGGGCTGACGTTCTCCACCGACCTGGTCGGGTTCTTCCTCGCCACGGTGGTGGTCGCACTGGTCGGCGGCCTGGGCCCGGCGGTCGGCGCGGCCCTGCTCGGCGCGGGGCTGCTCAACTTCTTCTTCACCCCGCCGTACTACAGCCTGGCCGTGGCCACGCCGGAGAACCTGGTGACGCTGCTGGCGATGCTGGTGGTGGCCGTGCTGGTGGCGCTGGTGGTGGACCGGGCGGCCCGCCTGGGCGAGCAGGGCGCGCGGGCCCGCACCGAGGCCGCGTTGCTCGCCTCCTACGCGCGGACCGTGCTGACCAGCCCGTTCCCGCTGGCGCGGCTGTTGGAGAAGGTGCGGGAGAACTTCGGCCTGGAGTCGGTGGCGTTGCTGGAGCGCCGCGACGGCGGGTGGGAGCGGGTGGCGTGCGTCGGCCCGCGCCCGTGCGGCGAGCCCGACGACGCCGACGTGGACGTGCCGGTGACCGGCGACGTGCACCTGGCGCTGCGCGGCCGGGCCCTGCCGGCCGGCGACCAGCGCGCGTTGGAGGCCGCCGCCGGGCAGGCGCTGATGGCGTTGCGGCAACAGCGCATGGCCGCCGAGACCGCCGACGCCCAGCGCCGGGCCGAGACCACCGAACTGCGCACCGCCCTGCTGTCGGCGGTCGGGCACGACCTGCGCACCCCGTTGACCTCGATCAAGGCGTCCATCGGCAGCCTGCGGGCGGCGGACCTCGCACTGTCCGAAGAGGACACCCGTGAGCTGCTGGAGGCCATCGAGGTCTCCGCCGACCGGCTCACCGGCCTGGTGGACAACCTGCTGGACTCGTCCCGCCTGGCCACCGGGGCCGTCGCGCCGCTGCTGCGGGCCGTGACCTTCGACGAGGTGGTGGCCCGGGCGTTGGCCGGCATCGACGACCGGCGCTCGGTGTCGGTGGACGTGTCCGAGGGCCTGCCCGCCGTGCTGGCCGACTCGGGGTTGCTGGAGCGGGTCGTCGCGAACGTCATCGACAACGCCCTGCGCCACGGCAGGCTGAGCCCGCGCCGGGTGGTGGACGTGGACGGCGACGGGGCCATCAGCGCCGACGAGCCGGAGATCGCCGTCCGGGCCAGCGCCCACGGCGACCGCGTCGAACTGCGGGTGGTCGACCACGGGCGCGGGTTGCCGAAGAACACCGCCGACGCCGTGTTCGCCCCGTTCCAGCGGTTGGGGGATCGGGACAACACGCCCGGGGTGGGGTTGGGGTTGAGCGTGGCGAAGGGTTTCGTGGACGCGATGGGCGGGTCGATCGCCGCCGAGGACACGCCCGGGGGCGGGTTGACGATCGTGATCTCGTTGCCGGCGGCTTCGGTGGGTGTGGCGGGTTTGGCGGGGTCGGCGGGGTCGGCGGGTGTGGCGGGTTTGGCGGGGTCGGTGGAGATCCTGTGAGCAGTGTGTTGGTTGTGGATGACGACCTGGTCGTGTTGCGGTCGTTGCGGATCACGTTGGCGGCGCACGGGTTTTCGGTGTTGACGGCTTCGGACGGGACGTCGGCGGTGGAGGTCTTCTTCGCGGGCGGCGGGCCGGATGTGGTGGTGTTGGACCTGGGGTTGCCGGACCTGGACGGCATCGCGGTGATCCGGGCGCTGCGGGAGCGGTCGACGGTGCCGATCGTGGTGTTGTCCGCGCGGGTGGGCTCGGCGGACAAGGTGGCCGCTCTGGACGCCGGTGCCGACGACTACGTGACCAAGCCGTTCGAGGTGGGCGAGTTCTTGGCGCGCATCAGGGCGGCCGTGCGCCGGGCCGGGCCGCGACTGGTCGGGGAACCGCCTGTGCGTGCGGCGTCTTTCACGGTGGACTTCGGTGCGAAGCGCATTCACCGGGGGGACGGGGAGGTCCACCTGACCCCGACGGAGTGGGCGCTGCTGGAGGTGCTCGTGCGGGCTGGGGGTGAGCCGGTGGCCGGTCGGGAGCTGCTGCGGCGGGTGTGGGGCGCGGGGCACGAGGATGCCGGGCACTACCTGCGGGTGTACTTGACGCAGTTGCGCCGGAAGTTGGAGCCGGAGCCGTCCCGGCCGCGGCACCTGATCACCGAGCCCGGGCGTGGTTACCGGTTCGAGCGGTGATGTGGGGTGACCGGCGTGTGACACCGGGCCGGTGGGCCGGTCGGAGTCGGCGGACCGGCCCGGTGTGAGCACGCTTGCGTGCGGTCAGGCGGGAAGGGGAAGTGCCCGACTGCCAGGTGGTCGGGTTTGTGGTGGGTCCGGTTCCTGGCTGTGGTCCAGGTCACTCTCGGCAGAGCGGAGAGCGGAGAGATCAAGAGCGAAGGGCGAAGGGCGAAGGGCGAAGGGCGAAAGCGGCGCTCGCCGCGCGGCAGGCCCCCGGGGGTGGAAGGGCGTCGGTTCGTTCCCCGTACGGCCTGCCGGAGGCAACCACCCTTCGCTCCTTCTCGCAACCGGAAAAGCTG
>NZ_JBEZBW010000177.1:0-9557 GCF_040647305.1 Saccharothrix sp. NPDC042600
AATCTGTGGTAGCCCTTCGGGCAGGTCATACGGTGGGGAACACGAAGGCCCCTTGTGGCTGGGAGCCCGAACCAAAAGCACGCCGCTGCGCGGCGGAGCCGCGCTTCGCGCGGGCGGAAGGGGGTGGCGGGGGTCAGGCTCCCAGCATTCGGAGCACCAGGTCGGCGTAGAGGGTGCCGATCGACTCCGGGGTGCGGCGGCTGCCCGGCTTGTACCAGCGTGCCACGTCGATGCACAGTGACAGCACCGCCAGCGTCGCCCCCCTGACGTCCGGCACGTCGAACGCCCCCGCCGCCACGCCGTCTTCGATCATCCCGCGCACCGTGGACTCGATCTCGCGGCGCAGTTCCACGACCTCCGCGTGGTGTTCCGGGGTCAACGCCGTCAGCTCGTACTGCACCACCCGGGCCGTCAGGTGGTACTCCGCGTGCCACGACGAGAAGGCCTTTACCGCCGCCGACATCCGGGCCACCGGTTCCGTCTCCGTCACACCGGTCAGCATCTCCAGTGCGCGTCGGTGGCCGATGCGGGAGATCTGGAAGAGCAGGTCCTCTTTGGACCGGTAGTGGATGTAGACCGCGGCAGGGCTCATGCCGGCCTGGGCGGCGATGTCGCGGGTGGTCGTGGCGTGGTAGCCGCGGCCCGCGAAGGCGGCGGCGGCCGCGATGAGCATGCGGCGGGCGGCGGGTGGCGTCACGTCGCGCCAGGTCCGCTCCAGCAGCTCGAACTCGTGGGCGGCGGTGGTCAACAGGGGCCTCCTTGACAAGGGCCGACAGCGTACCGCAGGCTAAGCACACGCTTAGGGCCTAAGCAACCGCTTAGTATGTGGAGGGAACGTGCAGCGCACCCTGTTCGAGGACGACCACCACGCCTTCCGGGAGACGGCGCGCGCGTTCGTGGACCGGACCGTGCGGCCCAACTACGAGAAGTACGTGGAGCAGCGGTCCATCGACCGCGAGCTGTGGCTGGAGGCCGGTCGGCAGGGGCTGTTGGGCCTGGAGGTCCCCGAGGAGTACGGCGGCAGCGGCGCGAACGACTACCGGTTCAACGCCGTCCTCGGCGAGGAGCTGTGCAAGGTCAGCGCCGGTGTCGCGAGCTGCCTGGGCATCCACGGCGACGTCGTCGCGCCCTACCTGGTCGACCTGTGCACCGAGGAGCAGAAGCAGCGCTGGCTGCCCCGGTTCTGCTCCGGCGAGCTGACCACCGGCATCGGCATGACCGAGCCCTCCGGCGGTTCCGACCTCGCCGCCCTGCGCAGCACCGCCGTGCGCGACGGCTCGGACTGGATCCTCAACGGCTCCAAGACGTTCATCACCAACGGCTTCTCCGCGGACATGATCGTCGTCGCCGCCCGGACCAGCCCGGAGAAGAAGTCCAAGGGCATCACGCTGTTCGCCGTCGAGACCGGCATGAAGGGCTTCGAGCGCGGGCGCAAGCTGGACAAGGTCGGCCAGCCCGAGTCCGACACCGCCGAGCTGTTCTTCGAGGACGTCCGCATCCCGGCCGAGAACGTCATCGGCGAGGTGGACCGCGGCTTCATCTACATGATGGAACGCCTGCCGCAGGAACGCCTCGGCGGCGCGATCTCCAACCTGGCGCACGCCAAGCAGATCCTGCTGGAGACCATCGAGTACGCCAAGGAGCGCAAGGCGTTCGGGCAGGCGATCGGGTCGTTCCAGCACAACAAGTTCCTGCTCGCCGAGCTGGTCACCAAGGTGGACGTGACGCAGGCCTTCCTGGACCAGTGCACCATCGCGCACACCAAGCGCGAGCTGACCGCCGTGGACGCCGCGAAGGCCAAGTACTGGAGCGCCGACGTCCAGAACGAGGTCCTCGACGCCTGCGTGCAGCTGCACGGCGGCTACGGCTACATGACCGAGTACCGCGTCGCCCGCGCCTGGATGGACGCCCGCGTCACCAAGATCTGGGCCGGCTCCAACGAGATCATGAAGGAACTCATCGGCCGCGACCTCGGCCTGTAGGACAAGGAGACCACCATGCCCGAGGCTGTCGTCGTCGCCACCTCGCGCTCCCCGATCGGCCGGGCCCGCAAGGGTTCCCTGGTCGAGCTGCGGCCGGACGACCTGGCTGCCCAGGTCATCCGGGCCGCGCTGGACAAGGTCCCCGCGCTCGATCCTGCCACCGTTGTGGACTTGCACCTGGGCTGCGCCGAACCGCAGGACGAGCACGGCCAGAACGTCGCCCGCCGCATCGCCGTCCAGCTCGGCCTGGACACCGTGCCGGGCACGACGGTCAACCGGTTCTGCGCGTCCTCCGTGCAGACCGCCCGGATGGCCTTCCACGCCATCAAGGCGGGGGAGGGGCACGCGTTCATCAGCGCCGGCGTCGAGTGCGTTTCCCGTTACCGCCACGGCGATCCGCACCTCAACCCGCTGTTCGACGAAGCGCGGGAGCGGACCGCGCGGACGGCGGAGCAGAACACGCCGTGGACCGACCCGCGTAGCGACGGGAAGTTGCCGGACTACTACATCGCGATGGGGCAGACCGCCGAGAACGTGGCCACCCACCTCGGCATCTCCCGCCGGGAGCAGGACGAGTTCGGCGTCCGGTCGCAGAACCTGGCGGAGAAGGCCATCGCGGACGGGTTCTTCGCCCGCGAGATCACCCCGGTCACGCTGCCCGACGGCACGGTGGTCAGCACCGATGACGGTCCGCGCGCTGGAGTGACGCTGGAAGCGGTGCAAGGGCTCAAGCCGTCGTTCCGTCCACAGGGGACGGTCACGCCGGGCAACTGCTGCCCCCTCAACGACGGCGCTGCGGCGGTCGTCATCATGAGCGACACCCGGGCCCGGGAACTCGGGCTCACCCCGTTGGCGCGCATCGTGGCCACGGGTGTGTCCGGCCTGTCCCCGGAGATCATGGGCCTCGGCCCGGTGGACGCGACCCTGCAAGCGCTCGCGCACGCCGGGATGTCCATCGGCGACATCGACCTGGTCGAGATCAACGAGGCGTTCGCCGTGCAGGTGCTGGGCAGCCAGCGCGCGCTGGGCATCGACATCGACCGGCTCAACGTGCACGGCGGCGCCATCGCGCTGGGGCACCCCTTCGGCTCGACCGGCGCCCGCATCATGACCACCCTCATCAACGGGATGCAGGCCCGCGACGCCCAGTTCGGCCTGGAGACCATGTGCGTGGGCGGCGGTCAGGGCATGGCGATCATCCTGGAAAGGCTCAGCTGATGGGAATCCTCGACAAGTTCCGCCTCGACGGGCAGACCGCGATCGTCACCGGTGCGTCCTCCGGTCTCGGCGTGGCGTTCGCCAAGGGCCTGGCGGAGGCGGGCGCGGACGTCGTGCTGGCCGCGCGGCGGGTGGACAAGCTCAAGGAGACCGCCGCCCTGGTCGAGGCCGCGGGCAGGCGGGCGCTGATCGTGCAGGCGGACGTCGCCCAGCCCGACGACTGCCGCGAGGTGGCGCGCGCCGCCGCCGAGTTCGGCGACGTGCGGGTGCTGGTCAACAACGCCGGCGTGGCCTCGGCGGTGCCCGCGTCCAAGGAGACGCCCGAGCAGTTCCTCGGCGTCATGGACGTCAACCTCAACGGCGCGTACTGGATGGCCCAGGCCGCCGCCGCGGTGATGGAGAACGGCGGCTCGATCGTCAACATCTCCAGCGTGCTCGGGTTGGTGTCCGGCGGCCTGCCGCAGGCCGCCTACGCCGCGTCCAAGGCCGGTCTGCTCGGCCTGACCCGCGACCTGGCCCAGCAGTGGACCGGCCGCAAGGGCATCCGGGTCAACGCGCTCGCGCCGGGGTTCTTCGCCTCGGAGATGACCGACCAGTACCCCGACGGCTACCTGGAGGCCCACGTCGGCCGGCTGCCCATCGGCCGCGCCGGCGACCCGGAGGAGCTGGCCGCCGCGGTGGTCTTCCTCGCCTCGGCCGCCGGCGGCTACACCACCGGCGCCACGCTGGTCGTGGACGGCGGCGTCACGCTCGGCGGCTGACCCGGTCCGCCCCGGTCGGCCGTTTATGCTGCTCACCATGGCATCTGTGCCGGAACGGCTGATCGGGGCCGCCACCAGGTTGTTCGCCGACAAGGGCTACGACCGGGTGGCGGTGCAGGAGATCGTGGACCACGCCGGGGTCACCAAGGGCGCGATGTACCACTACTTCGGGTCCAAGGACGACCTGCTCCAGGAGATCTACGGCAGTCTCCTGCGCATGCAGACCGAGCGGCTGGAGGAGATCGCGACCGGCCCCGGTCCGGTCGCCGAGCGGCTGCACGCGGTGGCGGTGGACGTCGTGGTGACCACGGTCGAGAACTTCGACCAGGCCAAGGTGTACTTCCGGTCGGCCGACCAGCTGCCCGAGCAGCAGCGGCGGGCCATGCGCGCCGAGCGGCGGCGCTACCACGAGCGGTTCCGGTCGCTGGTCGAGGAGGGGCAGGAGGCCGGCGTCTTCCGCGCCGACGTGCCCGCCGACCTGACCGCGCACTACTTCTTCGGCACCATCCACCACCTGGGCACCTGGTACCACGCCACGGGCCCGCTGACGCCCAAGCAGATCGGCCGCCACTACGCCGACCTGCTCCTGGCCTCACTACGCCCCTGACGGCGGTTGCCCCCGGCCGCGGGTCGGGCGCACAGTGGTGGGATGCGGCGCAAAGCGCTGGTCGTCGTGGCCGCCTGCCTCCTGGTGGCGGTCGTCGCGGTCCTGCGCGGCCACACCCCGCCGCCGACCGCCGCCCAACCCCCACCGGCCACCGGGTCACCGACCGCCACCGCGCCACCCACCACCGCGCGGCTCGGCCCGGTGCCCTACACCCGCACCCCGGCCGGCGACCTCGCCGAGCGGGTCGCGGTGGTCGGCGAGTGGCTCACCGTCCCGTCCACCCCGGACGCGTCCACTGTGGACGCCGGCGGGTCGGACGTCGAACGGTGCGGCACGCACTTCTACTGGCCCAGCGAGGGAGGACTGGCCCGCTGGGCACCCGGCTCACCCCGCGTCGAGGTGCTGAGCCTGCCGGACCCGGGCGCGTTCGTGGCGCACCGCTGCGTCTACGGCATCCTGAACGTGGTGACCGACCAGGGCGCACCCAGACTGTGGTTCCTGGGCGCGCCCTAGGGCGCTCACGGAACCAGCAACACGACCGTCTCGGCCACGCACGCCGGCTTCGGCTCGCCGTCGATCTCCACGACCACCTTCACCACGGCCTGCTTGCCCTGCGCCATGTCGGTGATCTCGGTCAGCTCCGCCCCGGCGCGGATGCGGGAGCCGACCTTCACCGGCGTGGGGAAGCGGACCTTGTTCAGGCCGTAGTTCACGCCCATCGACAGGCCCCGCACGGTGTAGATGTCCCGCACCAGCAACGGGACCAGCGACAGCGTCAGGTACCCGTGCGCGACCGGCGCGCCGAACGGGCCGCGCGCCGCCTTCTCCAGGTCGACGTGGATCCACTGGTGGTCACCGGTGGCGTCGGCGAACAGGTTGATCTCCTGCTGGGTGACCTCGTGCCACGGCCCGAAGCCCAGGTGCTCGCCCTTGGCGGCGGCCAGCTCGTCCAGGTTCGCGAAGGTGCGCATGCCTCAGTCCTTCGGTCCGCCGGCGACGTAGATGACCTGGCCGGACACGAACCCGGCGCCCTCGCTGACCAGGAACGACGCCGTGTGCGCGATGTCCTCGGGGGTGCCGGTGCGGCCGACCGGGATCATCGCCGCCGCGCCCTTCTTGAAGTCCTCGAAGTCCACGCCGACGCGGGCGGCGGTGGCGGCGGTCATGTCGGTCTCGATGAAGCCCGGCGCGATGGCGTTGACCGTGACGCCGAACTTGCCCAGCTCGATCGCCAGCGTCTTGGTGAAGCCCTGCAGACCGGCCTTGGCGGCGGCGTAGTTGGCCTGGCCGCGGTTGCCCAGCGCGGAGGTGCTGGACATGTTGACGATCCGGCCCCACTTGGCCTCGGTCTGGAACTTCTGCACCGCCCGGCTCATCAGGAACGAGCCGCGCAGGTGCACGGTCATCACCGCGTCCCAGTCGTCGTCGGTCATCTTGAACAGCAGGTTGTCCCGCAGGATGCCGGCGTTGTTGACCAGCACGGTGGGCGCGCCCAGCTCGTCGGCCACCCGCTGCACGGCGGCGTCCACCGACGCGCTGTCGCCCACGTCCACGCCCACGGCGAGCGCGCGGCCCCCGGAAGCGTTGATCTTCCCGACGACGTCCGCGCAGCCCTCCTCGTCGAGGTCCAGCACCGCGACGGCGAAGCCGTCCTGCGCGAGCCGGGTCGCCACGGCCGCGCCGATGCCGCGCGCCGCGCCGGTGACGATGGCCACCCGTGCGTTGGTCTCGGCCACGAAATCCTCCTTGATACGGGCTAAGCAAGCGCTTGGAAACTACCGGCAGGCGTGGCTTGACGCCACAGCCCGGTGCGACGACCATACCGACTGGTCGGAATGTCGCCAAGGGAGGCGTGCGGTGGAGTTCCAGGACAAGGTCGCGTGGATCACCGGCGGTGCGAACGGCATCGGCGCGGGGGTCGCCCGCAGACTCGCCGGGCTCGGCGCGAAGGTCGTCGTCGCCGACGTGGACGCCGAGCGCGGCAAGGCCGTCGCCGACGAGGTGGACGGGCTGTTCGTCACGTGCGACGTGAGCGACCCCCGGCACAGCGAGCAGGCCGTCGCGGCGGCCGTCGAGGCGTTCGGCGGGCTCGACATCGCCGTCCTCAACGCGGGCATCGCCACCGGTTTCGGCCTGGGCGACGACTTCGACGCCGAGCGGTACCGGCGGGTGATGGGCATCAACCTCGACGGCGTCGTCTACGGCGTGCACGCGGCCCTGCCCGCCCTCAAGGCGCGCGGCGGCGGGCACATCGTCGCCACGGCGAGCATGGCCGGGCTGATGGCGATGCCGATGGACCCGGTGTACGGGGCCAACAAGGCCGCCGTCGTCGGCCTGGTCCGCGCGCTGGGGCCGACGTTGGCCGCCGACGGCGTCGCCGTCAACGCGGTGTGCCCCGCGTTCGCGGACACCAACATCATCGCCGGCTTCAAGACCGCCCTGGAGTCGGCCGGCATGCCGATCCTCACCGTGGACGACGTGGTGGACGCCTACCTGTCCGCCCTGCGGTCCGGCGGCACCGGCCAGTGCTGGTACGTCCAGGCCGGCCGGCCCAGCGAGCCGTTCAAGTTCCCCAACCCGCCCGGCCCGCGCACCGCGTCCGGTGAGCGCGTGGCCTTGCACGACCCGTCCCAGGAAGGCTGATCCACTGTGCGTGCCATCCAGATCACCGAGTTCGGCGGACCCGAGGTCCTCACCGAGGTCGAGCTGCCCGACCCCGTCGCCGGTCCGGGCGAACTGCTCGTGGACGTCAGCCGCGCGGGCCTGAACTACGCCGACACCCACCAGGCGGAGAACTCCTACCTGGCGAAGATGGAGCTGCCGCTGGTGCCCGGCGGCGAGGTCGTGGGCCGCACGCCCGACGGTCGCCGGGTCGTCGCGCTGACCAACTTCGGCGGGTACGCGGAGAAGGCCTCCGTGCCCGCCGCGACCGCGTTCGACGTGCCCGACGGCGTGGACGACGTGACGGCGCTGAGCATGGTCGTGCAGGGCGCGACGGCGTGGCTGCTGCTGCGCAAGAGCGTGCACCTGGAGCCGGGGGAGTCGGTCGTCGTGCACGCCGCCGCGGGCGGGGTCGGGTCGATCGCCGTGCAGCTGGCCAAGAAGTGGGGCGCGGGCCGCGTCATCGCGACCGCGAGCAGCGAGGACAAGCGCAAGCTGGCGCTGGACCTGGGCGCGGACGTGGCCGTGGACTCCACCGCGGCGGACATGACGGCGGCGCTGCGCGAAGCCAACGAGGGCCGGCGCGTGGACGTGGTGCTGGACATGACCGGCGGCGCGGTGACCGACCAGAGCGTGGCGGCGCTGGCCCCGTTCGGGCGGCTCGCGTTCTACGGGATGGCCAGCCGCGAACGGCCGTCGCCGGTGGACCTGGGCAAGCTGCTGGTGCACTCGACGGCCATCGCCGGCATGTGGCTGCCGCACGCGTTCAAGCTGCCGGGTCGGGTCGTGCACCGCGCGATGGACGAGCTGTTCGCGCTGGTCGAGGCCGGTGAGCTGCGGGCCGTCGCGGGCGGCGAGTACGGGCTGTCCGAGGTCCGCAAGGCGCACGAGGACCTGCGGTCGAGGCGGACGACGGGCAAGTTGGTGCTCGACCCGTCGCGGTAGCCCGGGCGGGTTGGTGTCGGGGATCCGGCCGGTGGGCTGCCCCACCGGCCGGTCCGCGTCACTCGCTCAGTTCGGCCAGCGCGGCCTTCACCTTGGCCAGCTCGGCCTCCAGCTCCTCCATGCGGGTGCGGTGCTGGGCCCGGGCGGCCTCGATGACCTCGTCGATGCCACCGGCGATGTCCTCGTGCAGCTCCTTGGCCGCCTTGGACACCGCCGCCGCGGAGATGACGAGCCCCTGCACGACCCGCTTGGTGCCGTGCACCAGATCGGCCTGCCACTCGCCGTCGGCGGTGCCGGTGACGGTGAGCGTCAGCTCGACCGTGCGGGTCTTCTTGGCCGTGCTCTTCGCGGCCTTGGGCTTGGCGGGCTTGGGCGCGGGCGCCTCGGCCTTGGGTTCGCCACCCTCGACCTTGGGCGCCTCCTCGGTGGCGGGCGCCTCCTCCTGCTGCGTGGCCGCCGGCACGGCGTCCACCTGGTCTTCCTGCTCCACGAGCGTGTCCGCCTGCACGTTCTCGTTTCCTCTCTGCATCCGGCTCGACCCGGCCGTGATCCTAGAACAGATGTTCGATGGTGGGTCGATCGCCCCGCACAGCGTAGGGTGTCGGGCTTGTGAGCGGCTGGAGGGACATGGCCGCCCGTCGGTTCCTGGATCGGCTGGGTGGCGAGATCGGCATGGCGACGGCGGTGTTGGCCCCGGTGGGCGTGCTGGCGGCGATCGACCAACACGCGGCGTCCGTGCGGGACATCCTCGCCTACGGCGCGCCGGCGGCAGCGGCGGCGATCCTGCTGGCCGGCTACGCGCGCGGCGTGCTGGACGAGGCGACGAAGCACGGCTGGACCCCACCCGCGGTGGTGGAGTGGGCGCGCGCCGACTGGACGACGCTGAGACTGGCCGCGGTCTGCGACCTGGCGCGGCGGTCGGACGAGCCGGAACTCGCCCTGGAGGGGTAACCGTCGCGGGGGCGGGATTGGTCCGTCCGGATCCCGGGTACCTCGAACGCGCGTTCGAGCGTTCGAGCGAAGGGAGAAACCGACCGTGAACCGCACCCCGGAGAAGGACCCCGAGGACTGGACGACCGGCGACGAGCCGATGACCGGCCCGCAGGAGTCCTACCTGCACACCCTGGCCCAGGAGGCGGGCGAGGAGGTGCCGGAGGACTTGACGAAGGTCGAGGCGTCGCAGTTGATCGACCGGTTGCAGGAGAAGACCGGTCGCGGCCGGGACTAGCACACGCGCTTCCCATCCGCGCGAAGCGCGGGTCCGCCGCGCAGCGGCGTGCTTTTGGTCCGGGCTCCCAGCCACAAGGGGCCTTCGTGTTCCCCACCGTATGACCTGCCCGAAGGGCTACCACACTTTTCGGGGGTCGGGCCAAAAAGTTTTGC
>NZ_JBEZBW010000178.1:0-9483 GCF_040647305.1 Saccharothrix sp. NPDC042600
AGCCCTTCGGGCGGGCCATACGGAGATGACACAAGCAAGAAGCCCGGCTTGGGTTGTGTCCCCTCCGGTGGACTGCCCGCCGGCGGCTTCGCCGCAGTGGCTAGCTGAATTGGGTGCGGGGGCGGTCCTCGCGGATGCCGTCGATGTAGATGTCCACCTTCTCGTTGTAGAAGGCGACCAGGCCGGCTACCCGCCGGCTCTCTTCCAGAGGCGTTCGGTAGCCCCAGACGACGTTCTCGTGCACCTCGTCGCCCACCACCACCGACCAGTACTCCGCCGTTCCCTTGTACGGGCAACTGGTACGAAGGTCCGTGGCCCGGAGCAGGTCCAAGCGCACGTCGGTCATCGGCAGGTAGTACCGCGCCGGCAATCCGGTCTCGAAGAGGATCACCGGGCGACGGGATTCGGCTACCGTCACGCCGCCCACCTCCACCCTGATGTGTCGGGAGCTGGGCAGCGCGTCAACCCGCGTGTACGGGTCGCGCGGATGGACGTAGACCGGCTCGTCTTCCTCGAACCATTCGTCCATCGCGTCCCATTCGAGGCGCACCAACGGCCGCAACTCCTCGAAAGGAGAGTCCGGGTACCGCACGGCGGCCCCCTCCGCTACGGCGTTGCCCACCTTCACGTCGTACACCGCGCCGTCGCCTCGGCTCGGCGATCGCTTCACCTCACCGGTCTCCACCAGATCAGCACGGACATCGACCACCGGCAAGTAGTAAGTCGGGTAGTACGGCTTCTCCCACACCAAGTTCGGCCGGACGGTGTCCACCACCAGTTCCCCCGCCAGGTACGCCCTGACCCGCTTGTGCCCCTGCTCGACCCGCACCCGCCCTCGCTCGCTCATGTCCTCGAAGCTACGCCCGGACGGGACGCCCCCGCCGCCCACCGGCGGAGGCGTCCCGGGACGTCACCGCCCGCGCACCCGCCGGATCGTGTCGCGGTACCAGAGGGCGCTGCTCTTGGGCGTTCGCACCTGCGTGTCGTAGTCGACGTGGACCAGGCCGAATCGCTTCGCGTACCCGTAGGACCACTCGAAGTTGTCCATCAACGACCACGCGAAGTAGCCCCGGACGTCCGCACCCCGTGACCGGGCCTCGGCCACCGCCGCGATGTGCGACGCCAGGTACTCGATCCGGTCGTCGTCCTGGACGACGCCGCCCGCCAGGGTGTCGTCGAACGCCGCCCCGTTCTCGGTGATCACCATCGGGACGCCCGGGTACTCGTCGCTGATCTGCACCAACAGGTTCGTGAACCCCTCGGGCACGATCTCCCAGTCCATCGCCGTCACCGGCCGGCCGAAGCGGACGGTGCGGTCCACCGGGTGGCCGTCGGCGTCGGTGGTCCGGCCCTGCTCGTCCACGCCCGAGAACAGGTGGCTGGAGTAGTAGTTCACGCCCAGCACCTCGATCGGCTGCCTGATGATCTCCAGGTCGCCGTCGTTCACCGGCAGCTTCACGCTGCGTGCCGCGAGGTCCTCCACCACGTCCGCCGGGTAGTGGCCGCGCAGCAGCGGGTCCAGGTAGATGCGGCGGGACAGGCCGTCGGCGCGGCGGGCGGCCTCGCGGTCGGCTTCCGAGTCGGTGGCGGGGGACGCGTGGGCCATGTTCAGGGTGATGCCGAACTCCGTGGGGGCGGGGGCCGCCGCGCGCATCCGCTGCGTGGCCAGGCCGTGGCCCAGCAGCAGGTGGTGCACGGCGTGGATCGCCGCCTCGAAGTCCTGGCGGCCCGGGGCCTGCCTGCCCTCGTAGTAGCCGAGCATCGCCGAGCACCAGGGCTCGTTCAGGGTGGTCCACGTGCGGACGCGGTCGGACAGGGCGTCGAACACCAGCATCGAGTAGTCGGCGAACCGGTACGCGGTGTCGCGCTCGGGCCAGCCGCCCGCGTCCTCCAGCTCCTGCGGCAGGTCCCAGTGGTAGAGCGTCACCCACGGGTCCACGCCCTTGCCCAGCAGCTCGTCCACCAGGCGGTCGTAGAACGCGAGGCCCGCGGCGTTCGCCGGGCCCTTCCCGCCGGGCTGCACCCGCGGCCACGCCACGGAGAACCGGTAGGTGTCCACGCCGAGCGAGCCGATGAGGGCGACGTCCTCGGGCATCCGGTGGTAGTGGTCGCACGCGACGTCCCCGTTGTCGCCCTCGTGCACCATGCCGGGCGTCCGGCAGTAGGTGTCCCAGATGGACGGTCCGCGACCGTCCTCGTGCACCGCGCCCTCGATCTGGTACGCGGAAGTCGCCACACCCCAGCGGAAGGTGGCGGGCAAGGTGTCGATCGCGGGGTTGCTCCCGACGGTCGGCGCCGTGGTGTCCATGGATCTCCTCTGGAGTCAGAACCCGTTGTCGTGAACGGGATGCAGCAAGCAGGCCACGGTGCGGTCCCGGCGGTCACCGGGCACGCCGAGCACCGGGACCTCCACACCGCAGCGCTCCGTCGCGCGCGGGCAGCGTGGGTGGAACGCGCAGCCCGGGGGCATGGCGCGCAAGTCGGGCGGTGAGCCGGGGATGCCGGTCAGCTCGCGCTTCGGCCCGCGCAGCGCGGGGAACGAGTTGAGCAAGCCGTGGCTGTAGGGGTGCAACGGGTCGCGGTACAGCTCGGTGGACGCCGCCTCCTCGACGATCCGCCCGCCGTACATGATCGCGATCCGGTCGGAGAACTCGACCAGCAGCGACAGGTCGTGGGTGATGAACACGACCGAGAACCCGAGGCGCTCGCGCAGTTCCACGAGCTGGCGCAGGATCTGCCGCTGCACCACCACGTCCAGCGCGGTGGTCGGCTCGTCCATGATGACGACCTTGGGCTCCAGCGCGAGCGCCATGCCGATCATCACCCGCTGCCGCATGCCGCCGGAGAGCTGGTGCGGGTAGCTGTCGAGCCGGTCGGCGGAGATGCCGACCAGGTTCAGCAGCTCCCGCGCCCGGTCCAGCCGGGAGGCGCGGGTGCTGCGCGGGTCGTGCGCCTTGATCACGTCGGTGAGCTGGGTGGCGATCCGGTGCACCGGGTTGAGCGAGTTCATCGCGCCCTGGAACACGATCGCGGTCTCCGCCCACCGGAACCGGCGCAGCTCGGCGTGGCTCATCCGCAGCACGTCGACCGGGTCGCCGCCGTCGCGGTGGTAGAACACCTCGCCGGAGCGCACCACGCCGGGCGGCGGGAGCAGCCGGGTCAGGCCGTAGGCCAGGGTGGACTTGCCGCTGCCGCTCTCCCCCGCGAGCCCCAGCACCTCGCCGCGGTGCAGGGTGAGGTTGACGTCCCGCAGGGCGCGCACGGCGTCGTCACCGAGCCCGTAGTCCACGTTGAGGTCGCGGACCTCCAACACGGCGTCGCTCACTTGGCCTCCTCGCCCAGCACCGGGGTGAACCCGACGCGCATCCGGACGGTGCGCCCGGCCGCGGTCTCCACGCGGGTCTTCCCGCCGCCGCGCAGGCGGGGACTGACGAACTCGTCGATGCCGAAGTTCACCAGCGACAACGCCGTGCCCAGCAACGCGATCGCGAGGCCGGCGGGCACGAACCACCACCACGCGCCCTGCGCGAGGGCCTGTTGGCTCTGCGCCCAGAACAGCACGGTGCCCCAGTTCCAGCCGCCCGCGTCGGACACGCCGATGAACGCCAGCGTGATCTCCGAGATCACCGCGAAGATCACCGTGCCGACGAACCCGGACGCGATGACCGCGGTCAGGTTGGGCATGATCTCGAACAGGATGATCCGCCACGTGGACTCGCCGGTGGCGCGCGCCGCCTCGACGTAGTCCCTGCGCCGCAACGACAACGTCTGCGCCCGCAACACCCGCGCGCCCCAGGCCCACGACGTGAAGCCGATGACCAGCGCGATGGTGATGTTGCCGGTGTCGGGCAGCGTGGACGTGATGATGATGATCAACGGCAGCGCCGGGATCACCAGGAACACGTTGGACAGCGCGGAAAGCCCTTCCGCGCCCACGCCGCCGAGGTAGCCGGACGTGACGCCGACGAGCACCGCCAGCACGGTCGCCACGACCCCGGCGATCAGCCCGACGAGCATGACGCTGCGCGTGCCGACCAGGACCTGGCTGAAGATGTCCTGCCCGAGGTGCGTGGTGCCGAACCAGTGCTTGCCCGACGGCGGTTGCAGCAGGTCGGAGCTGCGCTCGGACGGGTCGAACGGCGCGATCCACGGCCCGATGACCGCCATCAGCACGAAGAACCCCATGAGCACCAGGCCCGTGGTGGCCTTGGGGTTGGCCACGAACCGCAGCTTGCGCCGCTTCACCGGCGCGCTCACCACCGTGGTGGGTACGACGGCCATCAGCCCTCCCTCCGGGTCCGCGGGTCCAGCACGAGGTAGGCGACGTCGGCCAGGAAATTGGCCAGCAGCACCGACAGCGTGATGATCAGGAAGATGCCCTGCATCAACGGGTAGTCCTTCGCCCCGACCGCCTGGAACAGCTGCAACCCCAGCCCCGGGTAGGAGAACACGATCTCCACCAGCAGCGTGCCGCCGACGATGAAGCCCAGCGACAACGCGAACCCGGACACGTTGGGCAGCAACGCGTTGCGCGCCGCGTACCCGACCATGACCCGCCGCTCGCTCAGCCCCTTGGCGTGCGCGACGGTCACGTAGTCCTCGGAGGCGACGGTGACCATCATGTTGCGCATGCTCAGGATCCAGCCGCTCATCGACGAGACCAGGATGGTGGCGGCGGGCAGCAGGCCGTAGCGCAGGGTGCTGCCGATGAACTCCCAGTCCCAGCCCGGCACCAGGCCGGTGTCGTAGGCGCCGGACGCGGGGAAGAAGCTGCCCGGCCCGGTCAGCAGGGTGATCGCGATCAGGCCCAGCCAGAAGTACGGGATGGACGAGACGAACGTGGTCACGGGGATCAGCAGGTCCGCCCACGACCCGCGCCGCCAGCCCACTACCGTGCCCGCGGCGGTGCCGAGCACGAACCCGACGACGGTGGTGATGCCGACCAGCCCCACGGTCCACGGCAGGCCGTCGCCGATCACGTCCGCCACCGGGGAGGGGAAGAACGTGAACGACAGGCCCAGGTCGCCGCGGAAGAGCTGGCCCCAGTACCGGAAGTACTGCTCGACGACGCTCTCGTCCTTGTCCAGCCCGAACAAGACGTAGAGGGACTGGACGGCCTCGGTGGTCATCTGGCCGCGCGACTTGGTGATCAGCGCCTGCACCGGGTCGCCGGGGATCAGGCGCGGCACGAAGAAGTTGATCGTGATGGCGGCCCACGCCGTGAACAGGTAGAACGCGATCCGCTTGAGGAGGTAGCTCACCGCTCCTCCCCGTAGAGCCAGCAGGCCGCGAAGTGCCCCTCGCCGACGTCGAAGCGCGGCGGGACCTCGCGGGCGCAGACCGCCATCGCGTGCGGGCAGCGCGGGTGGAACCGGCAGCCGGCGGGCGGGTCGATCAGCGACGGCGGCTCGCCGGTGCCGCCGTCCTTCTCCTCCGCCGCCGGCCGGTCGGGGTCGGGCGCGGACTCGATGAGAAGCTGCGTGTACGGGTGGGCCGGCCGCTGGGTGACCGACTCGCTGTCCCCGCCCTCGACCACCCGGCCCGCGTACATCACGTAGGTCTCGTCGGCGAAGTAGCGTGCCGACGCGATGTCGTGGGTGATGTAGAGGATCGCCAGCCGCAGCCGGTCCTTGAGGTCGCGCAGCAGGTTGAGCACGCCGAGCCGGATCGACACGTCGAGCATGGACACCGGTTCGTCGGCCAGCAGCGCCTCCGGGTCCGCGCCCAGGGCGCGCGCGATGGCCACGCGCTGGCGCTGCCCGCCGGACAGCTCGTGCGGGAACTTGTCGACGTACCGCTCGGGCGGGGTGAGCTGCACCCGTGTGAGCAGGTCGTGCAGCGCCTCCTCCAGCTCCTGCGGCGTCCCGCCGGCGCGGCCGTGGATCTTCAGCGCGCGGGTGAGGTGGTAGCGCACGGTGTGCACGGGGTTCAGCGACGCGAACGGGTCCTGGAAGATCATCTGCACGCGCTTGCTGTACGCGCGGAACTTCCGGCCGCCCTTGGCGTCCACTTCCCGTCCGTGCAGCTTGATACTGCCGGAGGTCTGGAGGTGCAGTTGGGCGAGCAGCCGGGCGACGCTGGACTTGCCCGAGCCGGACTCGCCGACCAGCGCGGTGACCCGGCCGCGGTGCAGCCGCAGCGACACGTCCTCCACCGCGCGCACGCTGCGCACGGTCCGCGACAGCAGCTCGCGTCCCCGTTTGCGGACGGGGAAGTGCTTGGTCAGGCCTTCGGCCTCCAGGACCACGTCGGTGGTCCCGGAGGCCGTCGGCGGTGTGCTCGTCGTCATGCGGCCGGCTTCAGGTGCATCACGACGTCGAGCGCGTTCTCCAGCGTGGGCTGGACCGGGCCGTAGGGGTTGGCCTCGTCCGGCCAGCCGACCCAGTTCTTCGTGCTGTACTGGCCGCCGCCGTTGGCCGCGGACGTGATCACCACCGGCATGTCCTTCACGTGCAGCCTTTGGAGCACGTACAGCGCCTCGGTCCGGGTCTTCTCGTCGGGCGCGGTGGCGTAGTCCTGCAACGCCTTGGTGGCCTCGGCGCTCTCGTAGCGGCCGTAGTTGCCGTTGATGCCGCCGGTGCCGATCGGCTTGTAGAGCGCACCGTCCATGATGGACTGGTAGATGTCGTACAGCGTCGGGCCGTTGTTGGTCCAGTGCATCGCGGCCTGGAAGTCGCCGACGTCCAGCGCCTTGGTCCACGAGTCGGCGTTCTGCAGGTCCACGGTGGCCTCGATGCCGATCTTGGCCACGTTGTCCTTGATGATCTCCAGGTCGGTGACGTAGTCCGACCAGCCCGACGGCACGGTCATCTTCAGCGTGACCTGCTCGCCCTCGGGCGTCTTGAGCTTGTCGCCCTCGAACTTGAACCCGTTCTCGGTCAGCAGCTTCTTGGCCGCGTCCACGTCCACGCTGACGGTCTTGCCCTTGAACTCGGGCGCGATGAACGACTCGCCGGCGGGCGTCGGGATGCCGGTGATGTTGTCCACCTTCGGGTAGAAGTACCCGGCCTCGCCCTGGAGGAAGATGTCGTCGCGGTTGACGACCTGGTTGACCGCGCGGCGCAGGACGGGGTTGTCCCACGGCTTGCTCTTGGTGTTGAACCACAGGCCGTGCACGCCGAGCACGGGCGGGAACCACAGCTTGTAGTGCTGCGGGTCCTTGCTGGTGTAGACGGCCTGGTAGTTCGGGATGAACACGAAGCTCCACTCGCTGGCGCCGGTGGCCAGGGCGGTGGTCTGCGCGTTGTTGTCGCTGTAGGAGGTGTAGCGGACCTCCTTGACCTGCGGCAGGTCCTGCCAGTACTTGTCGCGGACGGTCAGCGTGACGGTCTGCGGCGTGAACGACTTGAGCACGTACGGGCCGGAGCCGACCGGGTCCTTCAGCGTCTCGGTGGACGGGTTGGAGAACGCCGACCAGACGTGCTTCGGGACGACGAACTGCTCCATGATCTTCTTCTGGTTCACGAACTGCGACTTGGCGAAGCCCAGGGTGACCTCGTCGCCGGCGAACGCCACGTCCCCGTACTGCACGCCCTCGATGTTCAGGCCGGGGTTCTTCTTGAGCAGCTCGAAGGTGAAGGCGACGTCCTCGGCGGTCAGGGGCTTGCCGTCGGACCACGTCGCGCCGTCGCGGATGGTCAGCTTGAGCTTGCTGTAGTTGTCCGACCACTCCCACTTGGTGGCGAGCCACGGCTTGAACGGCTCGGTCACCTTGACCTCGTTGACCATCGCCAGCGGCTCGAAGATGAGCCTGCGGTAGCCCAGCGAGCTGGCCGCCGACGAGTTGAGGAACGGGTTGTTGTTCTCGGTCTGGGGACCGTTGGGCATGCCCACGTTGAGCACACCGTTGCCACCGCTCTTGGCGCCTTCGTTGCTCGCGGAGCAGGCGGCCGAGAACAGCAGTGCTGCCGCGACGGCGAGGGCGGACGTTCGCCTGAGTCGCATGGGTTCTCCTTGTCGGGACCGGGGGGCGGAGCGAGCGCAGGGTGGGGGCGGACCGCGCGTGCCATCGCGGCTCGGGACCCGTCGGGGCGTCCCCTGTGGGAGCAGACTCAACCCGGTGAGCCAGGTCACGTCAATAACGAACAAGTAACGAACTTAGTCTAATTTTAAGTCGCGAACTAACTTGTGAACCATGCCGCCCAAGCGCACCACCGTCCGCGACCTGCGCCGACAGAACCGCTCCACCCTGCTGTCGACGCTGTTCTTCGACGGCCCGCTGAGCCGGCACGAGCTGGGGGCGAGGTCGGGCCTGTCCGCCGCGACGGTGTCCAACGTGACGGGGGAACTGGTCGAGGACGGGCTGGTGGTGGAGGCGGGTTCGGTCGACTCCGACGGCGGACGGCCCAGGGTGCTGCTCCGGGTGGACCCGGCGTACGGGCACGTGGTCGGCGTGGACGTCGGGGAGACCGGGATCAAGGTCGAGCTGTTCGACCTGGGGATGACCCAGTTGGCGGCGGTGGAGCACCACCTGTCCCCCGCCGATCCGGTCGCCGTCGCGGAGCTGATCGCGTCCGCCTTGGCCGAGGTGGTCGCGGGTGTGCCGGCGTCCACGGTCCTGGGCGTGGGGATAGCCGTGCCCGGCACGGTGGAACAGGGCCCCGCGGCGATCGTCCACGCGCAGACCCTGGGCTGGGACGGCGTTCCGCTGGAGGAGATGATCCGATCGGCGGGCGTGACCTTGCCGCTGTACGTGGAGAACGGCGCGAAGACCCAGGGCCAGGCCGAGATGTGGTTCGGCGCCGGACGTGGTGCCCGGCACGTGGTGGTCGCCCTAGTGGGTTCGGGCGTGGGAGCAGCCGTGGTCACCGATGGCGCGGTTTACCGGGGAACCACGTCGTCGGCCGGCGAATGGGGCCACACGACGATCGTGTACGGCGGACGCCCGTGCCGCTGCGGTTCTTCGGGCTGCCTGGAGGCCTACGTCGGCGCCGAAGGAATCCTAGACCGGTACCAACGCGCACGCGGCAGCCGCCACACGCCCCATTCAGACGAACAGTCCGGTGTAGACAGTCTGATCCAAGCTGCCGCAACATCGAAAACAGCCGCCCGGGTGCTGGAAGAGACGGCCGGCTACCTGGGCGCAGGCATCGCGAACCTGGTGAACCTCTTCAACCCGGAACGCATAGTGCTGGGCGGCTGGGCAGGCTTGGCCCTGGGAGAGCACTACTTCGACCGCATCGTCACCGCCACCCGATCCCACTCACTCCGCCACCCGTACGAACAAACCTCCATAGCACTAGGACAACTAGGACCGGACGCGGTGGCAGTAGGAGCGGCAACCCTCCCGGTAGCAGCCCTACTGGACCGAGCCACCGACCCCAGAAAACCCCTCCCCCACGCCGACATCGCCTGAAAACACCCAACCCCCACGAACGCGGCGAAGCCGAAGCGGGCAGTCCACCGGAGAGGACACAACCCAAGCCGGGCTTCTTGCTTGTGTCATCTCCGTATGGCCCGCCCGAAGGGCTACCACACTTTTGG
>NZ_JBEZBW010000179.1:0-8971 GCF_040647305.1 Saccharothrix sp. NPDC042600
CGGAAAAGCTGGTTGCCAAGAACCCCAAAGCGCGGTTGGGCTGCGCCCAGGCCGTACGGGGAACGAACCGAGGCCCTTCCTTGGCTTGGCAGCCCGATAAGAGCGACCGCGCTTCGCGCGCGGTGGATGGGTTGTGTCAGGTGCCCAAGAGGACGCCGCCTGCGGCTAGTCGTCGGGTGTCGAGGAAGCCCGTCCCGTCCTGGTCCAGTACTCGGAACGCGGCCGCCGCCGACTCCGCCGGTGCGCCCAAAGCCGCCAGTAGTCGCTGGAATTCGCCCAGCGTCACCGACCCGTCGGCGTCGGTGTCCGACAACAACAGCACCGCGTCGGCCAACGGCGCGAAGTCCACCTCCGGAGCCGACGCCGCGAACACCGCCGCGTCCACCTCGTCGCGACCCGTGACCGTCACCAGGGACGTCCAGAACTCGCGGCACGCCGAGTGCACCCGGGCCGCGCGCACGGAGTCCGGGGGCTCGTCGAACGCCGACACCAACCGGTGCGCGAAGGTCGTCAGGTCCTCCTCCCTCAACACCCCGTCCCGGTCTGCGTCCAGCAGGTCGAACGACGACACCTGTTCCGGCACGCGTGGCGGGGACGCCGCCTTCACGTACTGCAGCACCGCCTCGCTGGCCACCGCTCCCTGGCCGATCGCGGAACCGATCCGCTTGACCGTCCCCGAGCGCACGTCGCCGGCGGCGAACACGCCGGGCAGTGTCGTTTCGGTCAGCAGCGGCGCGCGGGCCAGGGGCCACGCCGCGTCCAGGCGCAGCAGGTCGGTGCCGGTGACCAGGAAGCCCCTCGCGTCGGTCACCGCCTGCCCGCCCAGCCAGTCGGTGCACGGCGTCATGCCGATCAGCACGTACAACGCCTGCGCGGGCAGCGGAACGACCTCCCCGCCGCGTCGCAGCACCACCTCCTGCAACCGGCCGTCGCCGCGCACCGCCTCGACCACGGTCCCGGTCAGCACCTCGATCGCGGCCGACTCCTCGATGCGCGTGACCAGGTAGCGCGACATGGGGCTGTCGGCCAGCGACGGCCCCCGCACCAGCAGCGACACCCGGGTCCCGTGCTCGGCCAGGTGCAGGGCCGCCTGGCCGGCCGAGTTGCCGGCCCCCAGGACGAACGCGTGGTCGTCGGCGGCGATCGTGCTCGCCCCGTAGTAGACGCCCACCCCGGCCAACTCCGCCGCGCCCGGCGCGTCCAGTTCGCGCCACCGCATCCCGGTCGCCACCAACACCGCCGTGCCGCGCGCGGTCGTGCCGTCGTCGGTGTCCACGGCCCACAGGTCGCCCTCGCGGCGCAGGCCGGTCGCCCGTCGGGCCGACAGCCACCGCACGCCGAACCTCCTCGCCTGCGCCAGGGCGCGGCGGGCCAGGTCGCCGCCGGACAGGCCGGTGGGGAAGCCCAGGTAGTTCTCGATGCGGGAGGTCGAGCCGGCCTGGCCGCCGGGGGCGTCGTCCTCGACGATCACCACCCTCAGGCCCTCGCACGCCGCGTAGACGGCCGCCGCGAGACCCGCCGGGCCGCCGCCGACCACCACCAGGTCGTGGTCGCCCGGGTCGGCCTCGTCGGTGAGGCCGAGGGCCGTGGCCAACTCGATCAGGCTCGGGTCGGCCAGCACCGCGCCGTCGGGCAGGTGCACCGCCACGGGTTCACGGGCGTCGGTGGCCGCGTCCTCGTCGAACGGCACCTGGTTGCGCGCCAGGAAATCCTTGATCGCGTGCGCGCGGGCCGAACCCGGCCGGGCCACGACCCGCAGTCCCGCTGTGGTCACGGTGACCTCCCGAAGTCACCGCCTGACGCTAGCGAGTGGACCGGGGCCCGCGGCGAAGTTCACCCGACCAGGTAGTGCTTCCCCGCCGCTCGACGCGAACGACGACGGGATCATCCGACCGCGCGATGTCGAGGGCGTGGCGGCCCGGCTGGTGCGCCGGTTCGGCCTGGACCCGCGGTCGATCGCGGCGGAACGGGTGCGCGCCGCCTACGACACGGCGTGGCTGCACGTGCTGGCCGTCCGACCTCTACGGCCGCCTCACCCGCTGACGCGCTCAGCCGATCCTGAAGCCGAGCGCGAGCGCGATCGTCACGGCCTGCTCCGGTTCGATCCGCGCCCCGGTGAGCGTGGCCGCGGTGATGTCGATGCCGGACAGGTCCGAGCCGCGCAGGTCGGCCCCGGTGAAGTCCGCGCCGTGCAGCCACGCGTCGGACAGGTCCACCTCGGTGAACGTCGCCCCGGCGCACTTCGCCCCGGTCAGGTCCACGTCGTGCATGCGCAGCCCGGTGAACGACGCCCGCCGCAGGTCCGCCCCGGGCAGCCCGACGAACGACCAGTCGCCGCCGCTGACCCTGAGCACGTCGAAGCTGCCGCCGTCGAACGTGCTGCCGACCACCTTGCAGTCGGTGAAGGTGGCGTCGAAGAACTCGCACCGGACGAACGTGCAGTTGAGGAACGCGGCCTCGGTGTGCGTGGAGGCGTTGAACTCCACGCCCCGGAACACGCATTCGCGGAACGTCGAGCCGCGGTTGAGCAGGTCCGCCATGTCCACGTCCACGAACAGCGTGCGCTCGTGGGTCTCGCCGACGACCTCGTTCACCGTCCAGTCGCGGTCCAGGACGGTGGTGTCGGTGGGCGGGGTCGGGGTGCCACGTCTGCGCTCGGCCACACCGGAACTATCCCACTGCCCGGCGCGCCCTAACCCGCCGGCGCCAGGGCTCCCGCCGCGAACAGCACGCCCACCAAGGCGATCACCAGGCCCAGGCCGAACGCGTACTGCCGGGCCGTCGCACGGCCCGGCATCCGGCGCAGCACCACGCTCACCACCACCAGCGCGGTGAGCGCGATCGGCAGCAGCGCCCGCCAGGCGTGGTCGAAGGAGGTCAACGGCAGGAAGGTGTCCGCGCCGTAGAGGGACAGGATCAGCGCCGGCAGCCCCAGTCCGGCCGCCGCCGCTGCCGCGATCGTGTTGAACCGTTGCTGCGCCTCGCCGTCCTGGGCCACCGCGAAGGTGGACATGCTGGTCAGCAGCGCGTGGAACCGCTCCGCCTCCTCGGCCAGCTCCGCGTCGATCGCCTCGCAGTGGCGCAGGGCCGCGCGGTGCGTGTCGCCGGGGCCGGAGCTGTCGCGGTTGCGGTGGTAGGTGTCCGGGTCCCACAGCCACACCCACAGGCCGTTGCGGCAGGCGTCCCGGGCGTGGTCGCGGGCGCGGCCGGTGGCGATGGACAGTTCGATGATGCCCGCCAGCAGCGGTCGCAGCGCGGTGGCGCGGCGTTGGGAGAGCAGGTCGGCGATCTGGCGTTCCAGCTCGTAGCGGATGCCGCGCAGCCGTGCCAGCTCCGCGCGCGAGGCCTCGGCGAACGCCTTGGCCGCCGTCGCCGCCACGGCCCGCGGGTCACCGGACACGACGTGCGCCGGGCCGGCCAGGGTCGGCGCCACCTCGATGGCGTGCGGCGGTTCTTCCTGCCGCCAGCCGCCGTTCTCGTGCCACGTCGCCTGCACGACGACCGTGACGACCGGGTCGCCGTCCGCCCGCACGGTCACCTCGGTCATCCCGACGGCGACGCGGCGGTCGCCCTTCTCGCCCAGCACCCGCAGGTACGGCGCGACCAGCAGGGCCTCGACGCCGAGACCGGCGAAGTACTCCTGGTCCACGGTGTGCGCGCGAGCGGTCCGCACGGTGGCGCGGAGACCGTGGCCGGGCCGCGCGGGGGTACCAGCGAGCAGGAGTTCGGACGCCATGCGCCGAATCCTATGTTGACCTTGAACCGGTCACGGCCGGATCGGGGAAACCGGTTCTCCCACGACGATCCGGTCCCACATCGCGCGGTGCGCGGTGATGTGGTCGGCGTCACGCAGGTAGAGGTCGGCGTGGCCTTCTTCGATGTGGCGGGCGAAGTTCGGGTCACCGTTCGCGGCGGCCGTGCGCATGAAGTGGACCAGGGCGAGCAGGCGGGGGACCAGGGCGTCCACGACGTCCAACCGCTCACCGCGCGTGCGCCCGTACGAATCCAGGAACAGCCTGGCCCGGCGGGCTTGTTCACCGGCGTCGCTCGTGTCCGAAGTGGACAGAGGTGCGAAGCGGTAGACCGCGTGAGCCAGGTCCCAGCTCCTGGGGCCGGGATGGGCCGCGTCGAAGTCGAACACCCCGGTGGTCCCGCCATCGCGGAACACGCAGTTGTACGGTGCGAAATCGCCGTGGCACACCACTTCCACCGGCTCGACCACCGGCAACTGCCACCGCCACGACGTCTTGTCCGGCAACGGCACCGTGGCGTCGTGCACCCGCCGCAACAGCTTCGCCGCGCCGACCAGCGCGCGGTCGGGCACCCGGTCCGCCGACGTCCCCGCCTCGCCGGGCAGGAAGTCGAGCACCTCCCGGCCTTCCTCGTCCACGCCGCGCCACCGCGGGACGCCGCGCACCTGCGCGCGGGCGAGCCCGGTCAGCAGCCACTGGACGGCCTCGCTCCACGCGCGCACCGGCCGGCGCACGGTGCGGCCGATCCGCACGACCGTGGTCGTGCCGCCGGACAGGATCTCGCCGTCCACCCGCCCGACGCTAACCGATGTCCGCCGTCCGGCGAACCGAATTAGCGGCGCGCCAGGCGCACCCCAGCGCCACCAGCCCCAGCAGGGCGTAGAGGTTCTCCAGCGGCCCGACCGACAACAGTCCCTGGGGCAGCGGGAAAGCGTCCGAACCGGGGATCGGCCACGCCGCCAGGAGCACCACGACCGCGCCGGCGCGGCGGCCGAGCAGCACCACCAGCGGCACGCACCAGACCCAGTGGTGGTGCCAGGACACGGGGGAGACCAGCAACGCCGTGAGCGCGACCGTCAGCACAGCGGCCAGTTCCCCGCCCCGCCGGTGCAACAGCACCGCCGCCCGCAGCCCCACGACGAGCACCACCGCCACCGCCGCCACCCAGCAGACCGTGAGCCAGCCGGGGGGCACGGTCCGCCCGAGCAACGCGTGCAGCGACTGGTTGCCGACGTAGTACAGGTCGCCGCCCAGCCGTGACGACTGGAGGAACACCCCGCCCCAGTACCGGCTCGACTCTTCGGGCAACACGGCGAACCCGACCGCGACCGTCGCGAGCATCGTCCCTGCCGCGACCCCGGCCGCCCGGAACCGCCGCGTCAGCAGCAGGTACACCACGAACAGCCCGGGGGTGAGCTTGACCGCCGCCGCCAGCCCGATGCCGGCGCCCTGCCACCGGTGGCCCCGGAAGTCGAGCAGCACCAACGCCATCAGCACCACGTTGACCTGCCCGTAGGTCAGGCTCGACTGCACCGGTTCCAGCCACAGCGCCACCGCGAACACCCCGGCCGCGACCGGCAGCCCGCGGCCGGACATGCGCGCCGACCACCACACCGAGCCCGCCAGCGCGCCGACCGTCAGGCCGGCCATGACCAGTCGAGCGGCCTCCATCGGCACCAGCGCGAACCCGGCGAACAGCAGGGCGCTGAACGGTGTGTTGGTGAACGGCTGGCCGTTGAACCGGGCCGTGTAGAGGCTCGCGCCGTCCAGCACGGCCTGTCCGCCTTGGCGGTAGATGTCCAGGTCGTACATGAACCAGCGTTCCAACGGCCACACGTGCGCCTGCACCACGTAAAGCGCGAGGGAGGCGGCGACCACGGCCACGGGAACCCGTGAGCGGGTGAGGGTGGTCGGCGCGGGACGGCGTCGCAGCACGGAGCGCTCCTTACTGATTCCACTAGTCAGTTAGTGGAAGATGGGCATGCGAGTACGCGCGCCGAAGCGCGCGTTCGCACTCAGTCGATTTGAGCCGGAACCCGGACTTCGCGGCGGAAACGCCGGCGCAGCCACCAGGACGCGCCGATCAGGCACAGCACGCCCAGGGCGGTGAACAGGGTCGCCTCGAACGCCTGGAACAACCAGAACCGGTCACCGGGGTGCACCAGGTCGGCGGCGGACCGGTAGCCCTGCTTCGCCATGCAGGCCCGCAGCGCGGACTCCTGCCACGGTTCGTCGGTGGAGAACCGGCAGGCGTCGGCGGCGGCCTGCACCGACCGGTCGGTGTTGGGCACGAACCGCCCGGCGAGGTCGGTGACACCCTCGTGGAGGCGCCACCGGTCCCCGTCGTCCCGGTAGCCGGCGTTCGGGACGCCGTAGGGGCGTTCGTCCACCACGGGGGTCAGGTAGCGCGGCCGGGCGAACGTCCGCACCACGTACAAGGTGGAGAGCCAGCCGGCCAGGGTCACGGCCATCGCCGGCACCACCCGCCGGACCGCGAGCCCTGCGACGACGCCGAGGCCGACCGCGAACACCACGTACCCGAACATCGCGGGGGCCTGCGTCTCGAACAGCCCCGCGTGGAACCCGTCGGGCGGGATGATCGTCTTGCCCATCGGCGCGGTCCACCACAGGTACACGCCGCCGAGCACGAGTGCGCCGACGGCGGCGGGCACGACGAACGCGACCTTGACGGCGAACCACCGGCCGGGGCGCACCGACTGGCTCAGCGCGAGCAGGTACGTGTGCTGCTCGAACTCCCGCGCGAACAGGGGTGCGCCGAGGAACACCCCGACCAGCAGGCCGTACCCGATGAAGGCGAGCCGGACGTTCTCGACCGCGGTCTGCCACCGCCACGTCGTGCTGTCCATCGCGTGGAGGCACGCCTCGTCCATGCGCGAGGGCACGCAGGGCCACATCGCCCGTGCCTCGATGTGGTCCAGCATGGCGTCGCGGTGGAAGGCCATGAGCGCGATGAGGGCGAGGACGTACACGGCGAGGACGAGCAGCGCCACCCGCTGTTGCCGCCAGGTCAACCAGATCACGCGGCCACCGCCCGGTTCCGGCGCAGGTGCGCCACCACGAGTTCGTCCAGGGTGGGGGCGCCGACCTGGTCGTCGGGCAGGTCCAGCGGTCCGCGGAGCCGGACCAGCGCGGTCAGCTGCCGTTCGCCGACCCGTTCCTCGACGACGTCGTGGGCGGTGAGGTCGGTGTCCCGGGGCGCGACGACCAGCCGGTGCGCGTCGAGGAGGTCCTCGACGGCTCCGTCCAGCCGGACCTCGCCGCGGTCGAGCGCGAGCAGCCGGTCGCACACGCCGTCCAGGTCGGCGACGACGTGCGAGGACAACAGCACGGTCGCGCCGGTCTCCGCGACGGCGAGCATGATCGAGCGGAGGGCTTCCTGCCGGGCGACCGGGTCCATCTCGGCGAGGGGTTCGTCGAGCAGGAGGACGTCGGGGCGGCGGGCGAGGGCGAGGACGAGCGCCACGGACGCGCGTTGGCCACCGGACAGCTTGCCGGTCCTGGTGCCGCGCGGCAGCCCGGCCCGGTCGGCCAGTTCGGCGGCGTGCGCGCGGTCCCAGCGGGGGTTGGCGCGGGCGCCGAACTCCAGCATCTCGGCGACGGTGAGGTTGCGGTAGAGCGGTTTCTCCTGAGCGACGAACCCGACCTCGCCGCGGACCTCCAGCGTGCCCCCGGTCGGTCGGACCAGCCCGGCGGCGACCTTGAGCAACGTCGACTTGCCCGCGCCGTTCGCGCCGACGAGGGCCGTCACCCCACCGGCCGGCAACGAGAACGAGCAGTCGCGCAGGGCCCGGTCACGCCGATAACGCACCCCGAGCCCGTGCGCACGCACGGCAACACCCACCCCAGTTCCCCCATCACTCTTCCACCACCGCACGCCGGCGCTCTGACTCCCGCCGGCTCTCGCTCCCGCTTCGGTCCCGCTCCCGCTGGCTTGTGGTCCCGCTCCCGCCGGCTTGTGGGCCCGCTTACTCGCGCCCGGGGCCGCTGTCCCGGAACCTCTGATCCAGGGCAGCCCGGAACAACGCCTCCACGTCCTCCCGCCCCATGCCGAGACCGCGAGCCCGGTCCATCCACTCCAGCAAGTCACCCCGCAACGGCGAGTCCTCCGCCACGCCGGGCGTGACGAGCGAACGCCGCACGAACGTGCCCAGCCCGGGTCGCGGTTCGACCAGGCCTTCGCGTTCGAGTTCGCGGTACGCCTTGAGCACCGTGTTCGGGTTGATCGCGGTCTGCTCCACCACTTCGCGGGCGGTCGGCAACCGGTCCCCGGGGCCGACCAGGCCCAGTCGGAGCGCGTGCTTCACCTGCTGCACGATCTGCAGGTAGGTCGCCACCCCGGACCGCCGATCGATCCGGAACTCGATCACTCGAACCCTTCCACTAACCAACTAGTGAAACCACTGTTACGGACCCCGACCGCCGCTGTCAAACACGCGGCCGTGACTGGTCAACCACTCACTGACCGTCGCTCAGGTGTAGTGGCGAAGCCCGATGGAAAGCGTCTGGGCCCAAGGCGCGTCCACGTGCGCGGCATCGACGGCAACCACCAAGTGGCACAACATCCCCCGAGCGAAGAACAGTTGCACCTGGTCCTCGTCCGCCCCGGACACGCCGCGCACGTACTCGACGGTCCGCGCGTACCCGCGCTGCACGACTTCCCGCACGGCGGGTTCGGAGATCGCCGCGCACTGGGCGTGCATCTGGATGAGCAGGAGGGCGTTCTCGTCGGCGATCAGCTTGGCGTAGGCGTCGGCCATGGCGAACAGGACGGCGTCCGGGGTGGTCGAGGAAGCCCGTGCCACGCCGTCGGCGAGACTCTCGCGGATCCGGGTGAAGCAACGCTCGACGACGGCCAGGAACAGCGCTTGCTTGTCGGGGAAGAGCCGGTACACGTACGCCTGCGAGATGCCCGCGGCCTTGGCGACTTCGCCGGTGGTCGTGCCGTAGTAGCCCTTGGTGCCGAACGTGGCGAGCGCGGTGCGGAGGACGGTCTCGCGGCGCTCGTCGGCGGTGGAGAGACGGCGTTCGGCGGCAGGCATGAGACTAACCAATCACTCACACTCTCACCTGTCAACCAACCCGCCGCGCCCCTCGAACACGCGACAACCCACCCGCCACCCGCCACCCGCCACCCGCCACCCGCCACCCGCCACCCGCCACACCGCCCGCCCGCCGCCGCCCGCGCCGCTGCCCGCCGC
>NZ_JBEZBW010000180.1:0-8798 GCF_040647305.1 Saccharothrix sp. NPDC042600
TTCGGGCAGGCCATACGGAGATGACACAAGCAAGAAGCCCGGGTTGGGGTGTGACCTCACCAGGCCCTGTGCTCCGCGCTGCGCGCGTCGAGCGGCGCTGCGCGCCGGAGGGGCGCGTTGTTAGGTGCCGGAGGGTCGCCGGTGTGCGTGTCCAGGGCGAGTGCGGGCGGGTCTCGGAGAGCGCTCTCTTGGGCGTCCGTTCCCGGTCGTACCGGAACCCCGCTCTTTCCTTGACTGATCCAGAACCACCGCCCTACCTTGCCTGTGAGAGCGCTCTCCCATCCTGCCTCGTACCACGCCTACGAAAGGGGAGTCGTGATCCCCACCATTCGCCGATGGCGTCGACTGGTCACCGCCCTCACCGTCCTCGTCCTCGCCGCGACCACCGCCTCCTTCGTCGCCCCCACCGCCACCGCCGCGCCCGAACTGCTGTCCCAGAACCGGCCCGTCGCCGCCTCCTCCACCGAGAACGGCGGTACCCCTGCCACCGCCGCCGTGGACGGCAACACCGGCACGCGCTGGTCCAGCGCCGCCGCCGATCCGCAGTGGATCAGCGTCGACCTCGGCGCCTCCGCCGCCGTCAGCCAGGTCGTCCTGCACTGGGAGACGGCCTACGCGCAGTCCTTCCAACTCCAGACCTCCGCCGACGGCGCTACCTGGCAGACCGTCAGCACCCACACCGGCACGCCCGGCACGCAGACGATCGCCACCTCCGCCACCGCCCGCCACGTCCGCCTGCACGCCACCGCCCGCGCCACCCAGTGGGGCGTGTCGCTCTGGGAGTTCCAGGTCTTCGGCGTGCGCAACCCGACCAACGTCGTCCGCGTCGCCGAGTTCCTGGCCGACTGCCCGTTCAGCCACCGCCTCCCCGACGACCCGATCGTGGTGCCGAAGCTGCCCGGCGCGTCGCACATGCACAGCTTCTTCGGCAACCGCACCACCAACGCGCACAGCGACGTCAACTCGCTGCTCGCCGGCACCAGCAACTGCAACCCCGGCGTGGACCTGTCCTCCTACTGGGTCCCGACCCTCTACGCCGACAACCAGCCCGTCGAACCCACCGGCACCACCTTCTACTACCTCGGCGAAGGCGTCCGGGACGACGTGATCGCCCGCATCCAGCCCTTCCCGCTCGGCCTGCGGATCGTCGCCGGCAACGCCAAGGCCACGGCGCCCGACTCGTCCACGATCGCCCGCTGGTCCTGCCTGCACGCCGGCCACGTCGGCGCGTCCAAGGACTTCGTCAACTGTCCACAAGGGACAATGCTGGAGTCCTACCTGGACTTCCCGCAGTGCTGGAACGGCCGCGACCTCGACTCGCCGGACCACAAGAGCCACATGGCCTACCCGGTGAACGCCGACTGCCCGGCCACCCATCCGGTGCCCGTCCCCAAGCTGCGCCAGGTCCTGCGCTACCCGGTCAGCGGCGACCCGGCCCGGTTCCGGCTCTCCTCGGGGCCCGGGTTCACCATGCACGGCGACTTCTTCAACGCCTGGCCGGAAGCCGAACTGGCCCGCCGCGTCCGGGACTGCATCAACCCGATCATCAAGTGCGGCGCGGACGGCCGGCCGTGACCAGGGTCCTCGCCGCGCTCATCGCCCTCGCCGCACTCCTGGTCGCACCTCAAGCAGCCCAAGCTGAATGCGGCACCACCAACGCCGCGCTCAACGCCCCGGTCACCGCGTCCTCGACCGAGACGGGCTCGCCGTTCACCCCGGCCAACGCGGTGGACGGCAACCCGGGCACCCGCTGGTCCAGCGCGTTCAGCGACCCGCAGTGGTTGCAGGTGGACCTGGGCTGGACCAAGGAGGTCTGCGGCGCGACGCTGACCTGGGAAGCCGCCTACGCCACCGCGTTCCGCCTGCAAACCTCCACCGACGGCACCACGTGGACCGACGTCTACTCGACCACGACCGGCACCGGCGGCACGCAGAACCCGGCCTTCACCGGCACGGGCCGATTCGTCCGCCTCTACGCGACCGCCCGCGCCACCCAGTGGGGCGTGTCGCTGTGGGAGTTCGCGGTCCGCACGGGCACCACCGGCACCACCGAGACCCTGTTGTCCTACAACAAACCGGCCACCGCCTCCTCCTTCCAGGACGACGGCGCGTGCCCGGCCTGCACCCCGGCCAAGGCGCTGGACTTCAACCCGGCCACGCGGTGGGCCACCAGCGCCACCACCGGCTGGGTGGACCCGGGCTGGATCGCGGTGGACCTGGGCGCGCCGGCGCGGGTCAGCAAGGTCGTCCTGCAATGGGATCCCGCCTACGCCAAGGGGTTCCGCATCGAGACCTCGCCCGACGGGACGAACTGGACGGCCATCCACACCACCACGACCGGCACCGGGTTCAAGCAGACGATCCCGGTGTCCGGCACCGGCCGGCACGTCCGCGTCGCCCTCACCGCGCGCAGCGGCCCGTACGGGTACTCGCTGTGGGAATTCCAGGTCTACGGCACCGGCGGCAGCCCGACCCCGCCCCCGCCGCGGGCCCCCGACCCCGGCAACCCGCTGCGCCTGGTGTGGAGCGACGAGTTCAACACCCCGGCGGGCACGCGGCCCGACCCGGCCAAGTGGCGGCCCGAGGTCGGCACCGGCCAGAACGCGGAACTCCAGTACTACACCAACAACAACAACGCGTTCACCGACGGCGCGGGCAACATGGTGCTGGAGGCCCGCCGTGAGGTCACGCCGGGTTCGTCCTGCCCGGTCGATCCGGTCAGCGGCAGCGGGACGTGCCAGTACACCTCGGCGCGGATCATCACCGAGGGCCGGGCGTCCTGGACCTACGGCCGCATCGAGGCGAACATCAAGGTGTCCGGCACCAAGGGCCTGTGGCCCGCGTTCTGGATGCTCGGCACCGACATCTTCAAGGGCACGCCGTGGCCGGCCAGCGGTGAGATCGACATCATGGAGCACCTGGGCCGAGAGCCGAACACGGCGTACCAGACCATCCACGGCCCGGCTTACTTCGGCGGCGGCGGCATCGGCGCGCCGCGCGACATCGGCCAGGACTACGCGAACGCCTTCCACCTGTTCCGGGTGGACTGGAACAGCCGCGGCATCACCTTCAGCATCGACGGTGTGACGGTGATCTCCATCGACAAGGCCACCGTCGAGGCGACGAGAGGGCCTTGGGTGTTCGACAAACCCTTCTTCATCCTGCTCAACAACGCGGTGGGCGGCGACTGGCCCGGCCCGCCGGACGGCACCACCGTGTTCCCGCAACGGATGCTGGTCGACTACGTGCGGGTGTACCAGTGATGTGAAACGCGGGGCACCGTTCGCGGTGCCCCGCAGCCGGTATAAAAGCTGACGTGGACCGCAGACCAGTCACCTTGGAAGAGGTCGCCCGGGTCGCGGGGGTCTCGCGGGCCACGGTGTCCCGGGTCGTCAACGGCGTCGCCACGGTGGACGTCGAGCTGCGGCGGGTGGTCGAGAAGGCGATCTCGGCGACCGGGTACGTGCCCAACCGCGCCGCGCGCTCGCTGGTCACCCGGCGGGCCGGGGCGATCGGGCTGGTGCTGCCGGACGAGGACCGCACGGTGCACGACCCGTACTTCGGGCGGGTGGTCTCCGGGGTGCTGCCGGTGATCCGGTCGCTGGGCGTGCAACTGGTGCTCACCAGCGGCCACGAGCAGGTGGTGGACGACATCCGGCAGGGCCGGCTGGACGGCGTGATCCTCATCCACACCCACGACGCCGACCCGCTGCCGCGCCTGTTGACCAGGGCGAACCTGCCGGTGGTGCTGGCCGCCCGACCGGTGCGGCCGGTGCCGATCACCTACGTGGACGTCGACCAGGCGGCGGGCGCGGCGCTGGCCGCGGACCACCTGGTCGGGCGCGGGGCGCGGCGGCTGGCGACGATCACCGGGCCGCTCGCGGGCACACCCGGCCAGGACCGGTTGCGCGGCTTCCGGGAGGCGGTCGCGCGGCACGGCCTGCCGGAGCCGTTCGTGGTGGAGGGCGACTTCACCCGCGAGGGCGGCGCGGCGGCGGTCCGGGAGCTGCCGGCGGACGTGGACGGCCTGTTCGTCGCGTCCGACCTGATGGCCTCCGGTGTGCTGCCGGTGCTGCGGTCGCGCGGCCGGCGGGTGCCCGGGGACGTGCGGGTGGTCGGGTTCGACGACAGCCCGCCCGCGGTCGAGAGCGACCCGCCGCTGACGACCGTGCGGCAGCCGGTGGAGGACATGGCGGCGGAGATGGTCCGGTTGCTCGTGGAGCGCGTCGAGCGGCCGGACCGCCCGACCAGTTCCGTCGTGTTCGCCCCCACCCTGGTGGTCCGCGAATCCGCCTGACGCGCTCTCGACGTCGAGGAGCGCGCATGCGCCTGCTGGTCCTTCTCCTCCTGCTCACCGGGTGCGCCGCCGGCCTGCCCGCGCCCGGCCCGACGGCGCTCGGCCCGCCTCCGCTCGGCCCGACCGACGCGGCCTACGTCCAACTGGCCATCCCGCAGGTCGAGTCGGCCCTGCCCCTGCTGGACCTGGTGACCGCCCGGGACGGCACGCTCGCGCCCCTGGCCCGCGAGATCACCGCGAGCCACCGCGCCGAGCTGGACCGCCTGCACGCCCTCCTGCGCGACCGCGGCCTGACCTACCTGGACGAGCACCGCGGCCACGACATGCCCGGCATGGTCACCGCCCCGGAGGTCGCCGGCCTGGGCACGCTCACCGGCCCGGAGTTCGACACGACCGCGGAAGCGCTGCTCAAAGCCCATCTGGACGAGTCCGTCACCGTCGCCCGCGTGGCCCGGGAGTCGGGCACGGACACCGACCTGCGGGCGCTGGTCGCCGACCTGGTCCGCCACCGCGAGGACCACCTGGGCAAGCTGTCGGTTCCCTGAACGGCGGAACACGGGCCGGTCACGGTCCGTTCTGCCCGGTGTGCCGACCGCTGAACCCGTGACCCGTTCCCCGGCCCGCCTCCTCGCGCAGGGCGGCGCGTTCGCCGTCGTGCTGACCGTCGTCATGGTCGGCTCGCTGGACGCGCACCGGCTCGCCACCACGGCGGTCGGCCTGCGCCGCACGATCTCCGAGTACGCGCTGGGCCCGCACCGCTGGGTGTTCGACACGGCCGTGGCGCTGCTCGCGCTGGGCACGGTCGCGGTCCTCGCCGTCCTGGTGCGCCGCGGCATCACCCGGTGGTCCTCCGGCGGCTCGATCGCCTTCCTGGCGTGGTCGGCCGGCCTGGCGCTGGTCGTGGTGTTCCCCAAGCACAACTGGGCGGAGGGGCCGAGCGCGAGCGGCACCATCCACCGGGTCGCCAGCCTGGTCGCGTTCCTCAGCCTGCCGGTGGCGGCGATGCTGCTGGCCCGCCCCTGGCTCAAGGACGCCGTGTGGGGCGGGCACGCGCGGTGGACGTTCCGGTTCGGGCTGCTCTCGGCCCTGGCCTTCACCCCGATCCTGTACGCGGTCCTGGTGAACGCCCTGGTGGGCACCCCGTGGTGGCGCGTGCTGCCGCTGGGGTACTCCGAGCGGCTGCTGGTGCTGGTCGAGGTGGTGGCGGTGCTCGTGGTCGCGGTGTGGGCGATCGCGGCGGCTCAGCCCTCGTACAGGCCGTCCAGCACCGACCGGTAGCGGTTCTCGATCTCGCGGCGGCGCATCTTCAGGCTCGCGGTCAGGGTGCCGTCCTCGACGGTGAAGTCCTTGTCCAGCACGGCGAACTTCTTGATCGTCTCGTGCCGGGCGAGCTTGGCGTTGGCCGCCTGGACCGCGCTGCCGACCTCCGCCTCGGCGTCGAGGCCCGGCGGGGTGGTGTCCGGGTCGAGGGTGACCAGCGCGACGCAGTAGTTGCGCTGGTCGCCGTGCACCAGGACGTGCCCGATGTAGGGGCTCGCGGCCTTGAGCTTGCTCTCGACGTTCTGCGGGGCCACGTACTTGCCCGCCGACGTCTTGATCAGCTCCTTCTTGCGGTCGGTGATGCGCAGCCGGCCACCCTCGTCCAGCTCGCCGATGTCGCCGGTGCGCAGCCAGCCGTCGTCCAGCGTGGCCGCGGTCTCGTCGGGCAGGTTGTGGTAGCCGCGCATGATCCCGCGCCCGCCGATGAGCACCTCGCCGTCGGCGGCGATGCGGACCTCCGTGCCGGGCAACGGTTTCCCGACCGTGCCGAACACGTGCTCGCCCGGCCGGTTGATGAACGACGCCGCCGACGACTCGGTGAGGCCGTAGCCCTCCAGGATCGTGATCCCGGCGCCGCCGAAGAACCGCCCGACCTCGGCGGACAGCGGCGCGGAGCCGGAGATGAAGTACTTGATCCGCCCGCCGACCCGGTCGCGCAGCTTGCTGAACACGAGCTTGTCGGCGATCTTGCGCCGCAGCGTCCACTCGGGGTGCTCGGCGACCGTGAGCGCCCAGTTGAACAGCTTCTCCTTCACTCCGCCCTCGGCGCGCATGGCGGCGACCACCCGGCTGCGGATCTTCTCGAAGACGCGCGGCGCGCCGGCGACGATCGTGGGGCGCAGCTCCTTGAGGTTGTCCGCGATCCGGTCCGCCGAGCCGTCCACGGCGGTCGCGAGGCCGGTGGCGATCATGGCGATCTGGAGCACCTTGCCGAACGCGTGGGACATCGGCAGCCACAGGAAGTGCAGGTCGTCGGGCTGGAGCACGCCCAGTTCCACCACGGCCTCGGCGGTGTAGAGCCAGTTGTCGTGGGTCAGCTCGACGCCCTTGGGCACGCCGGTCGTCCCGGACGTGTAGATCAGGGTCGCCAGGTGCTCGGGCGACAGCTCGTCCACCATCGCGTCGTAGTCGCCCAGCTCGGAGGTCGGCAGGTCGTCGGTGGTCAGCACGCGGACGTCCCCGGCCTTGGCGACCAGGTCCGCGTCCGCGACCACCAGCACGCTGCCCGAGTCGCGGATGACGTGCGCGGCCTCCTCGGCGGTGCCGCTCGGGTAGATCGTGGTGGTGACGCCGCCCGCGGCCAGCACGGCGAGGTCGGCGAGGATCCACTCGACGCTGGTCTGCGCCATGATCGCGACCCGCGCCCCGTCCTTCACCCCGAGCTGGCGGAAGCCCAGCGCGTGCGCGCGGACGCGGTCACCGACCTCCTTCCAGGTGAGCGAGGTCCACGAGCCGTCCACGCGGTGGCGCAGGGCTTCCGCGTCCGGGGTCGCGGCCACGCGCTCACGCAGCAGATCGGGGATGGAACGGGCCATGGCGACCTCCCAGCGGCTGGAGCAGTGCTCTAGAGCGCTACTCTAGACCGCGTGCGGTCGAGAAGTCAGCAAGCGGTCCTCGACGCGGCGCTGGCGTTGGTGGAGGAAGGCCTCCCGGTCACCATCAGCGCCCTGACCGCGCGTTCCGGGGTGTCCAACGGCAGCATCTACCACCACTTCGGCAGCCGGGACGGGCTGTTCGCCGTGCTGTACGAGGAGAGCTTCGCGCGCTGCGTCGCCGCCATGGTCCCGGCGATCGAGCTGGGCGACGCGGAGAAGGTGGTGCGCGGCATGGCCTTGCGCTACCTGGACTGGGTGGCCGCCAACCCGGGCCGGGCGCGGTTCCTCTACGCCGAACCGCTCAGCGCCGACCCGGCGGTCAAACTCGCCACCTTCGCGCCCGTGGCCGCCTGGTTCGCCGAACGCGCGGCAGAGGGTTCGGTCCGTGGTTTTCCCTTGTGGGCGTTGGATCCGGTGGTGATGGGACCCGCGCACGAGTGCGCCCGGCGGTTCCTCATGGGCGCTTTCGACCTGGCGCAGGCGCGCGACGTGGTGGCGGATGCGGTGTGGGGCGCGGTCGCGCCTCTAGGGTGAGGGCATGGCTTCCTGGGGCGACCTCGCCGCGTACGTCCGCGACACCTACGACGTGATCTCCGAGGAGGACGACGAGATCCGCATCCTGTTCAACTTCGAGCAGTTCGACGAGGACGACGACCGGACGCAGGTGATCATCCTGGTCCGCGAGGTGCTGGACAAGCTGCACGAGTGGGTGCAGATCGCCTCGCCGATCGGCCTGGCGGCCAACGTGGACCTGCACGCGCTGCTGGCCGAGGTGGGCAATTCGAGCATCGCGTGCGGCGCGGCGATCATGGGCGAGCACGTCGTGCTGCGGCACTCGCTGCCGTTGCAGGACCTGGACATCCACGAGTTCACCGACCCGCTGGCGCTGCTGGCGAGCACGGCGGACGAGCTGGAGGAGCAGTTCTTCGGCGGCGACGACTACTGAGCCGCCGCCCGGCCGGCTTCGGGCTTGCCGGCCGGGCGCTACGGATTCTCCAGCGTTCCGTGGAACCCCTCCTGCTAAGTTAGGCTGTCCTAACTTAGCGGAGGTGGGGCATGTCCGGCTGCACCGAGTCGCTGACCGTCCAGGTCCGCGCCGGCCTGGGGGAGTGGCGCCTGCACGAGGCCGTCCGGGCCCTGGCCGCGCGCCACCCCGAACTGACCGGCGCCACCTCCTCCGCCCGCCACGTCGACCACCGGGACCTGTCCGGCCACACCGCCGCCGCGCTCGCGTCCGCCGAGGCCCGGGCCCCGGTCCTGCAGGTCGTCTGGCTCGACGGCGGCCCCGAGGGGCGGCTGGTCCTGGTGGCGCGCAAGGAAGTCCTGGCGCTGCTGCCGTGGCACGTCCTGCTGCCCGAACTGGTCGCGGAGTGGAAGGCCGCCACTCTGCGCGCCCTCCCGCGGCCGACACCCGCCTGACCGCCGCGGGCCGTTCACCCCGCCCGGCCGCCGCGGGCCGTTCACCCCGCTCGGACGCCGCGGGCCGTTCACCGCGCCCGGCCGCCCCGGCCGTTCACCGCGCCCGGCCGCCCCGGCCGTTCGGCCACGCGCGCCGACCGCCGCCGCCCGCCGCCGCCCACCGCCCG
>NZ_JBEZBW010000181.1:0-8605 GCF_040647305.1 Saccharothrix sp. NPDC042600
CCGGTTCGCGCCGCCCTCGCCGCCCGGCCGCCCCGGCCGGTGGGCCGCCCCGGTCCGCGCCGCCCTCGCCGCCCGGCCGCCCCGGCCCGTCGCTCCCTCCGCGTCAGCACCGCACGGCCCCACCCGCAGGTTGCTCCCGCCAGGGGTCGCGCTGATCAACCTGGCTCCCTAGGGTTGCGGACCATGTCGCGTCGTTGGGTCGTGCCGTGCGCACTGCTGGCCGTCGTGCTCGTGTCCTGCACCTCGTCCCCGCAACCGTTCGCGACCAAGCCCAGCACACCCGACCCCACGACGACGACGACCACCACGACCCCGGAAACCACCACGTCGAAACCCAAGCCACGCCCCGAGTCCATGGCCAACCCCGCCGGAACCGCCGTCGTCCCACCGGAAGCCCAACCCGAGGACACCTCCGCCCCCACCAAAGTGGTCGGCACCGGCACCCCCGCGAGCTGCACCTCCGACGCCCTCGCCGACGCCGTCGACACCGGCGGCACGATCACGTTCGACTGCGGCCCCGAGCACGTCACGATCGTCCTCACCGACACGCTCCGCATCCGCAACGACCACACCACCGTCGTCCTCGACGGCGGCGGCACCGTCACGCTCAGCGGTGGCGGGGAGCGGCGCATCCTCTACCTCAACACCTGCGACCGCTCGCTCGGCGCCGGCACCCGCTGCCAGGACCAGACCCACCCCCGGCTCACCCTCCAGAACCTCACCCTCGCCGACGGCGACGCCACCGGCGAGACCGAGGAAGGCGGCGGAGCGGTCTACGCGCGCGGCGGGAGTCTGAAGGTCGTCAACTCGCGGTTCCTGCGCAACCGGTGCGACGAGAACGGTCCCGACCTCGGCGGCGCGGCGGTTCGCGCGTTCGGCCAGAAGCAACCCGTCCACGTCGTCGGCAGCACCTTCCAGAACGGCGAGTGCTCCAACGGCGGCGCGCTCAGCAGCATCGGCACCTCCTGGGTCGTGCTCAACAGCGTCTTCAAGGACAACAAGGCGATCGGCCGCGGCGCGAACCCCGCCCGCGACGGCGAACCCGGCGGCGGCAGCGGCGGGGCGCTCTACGCCGACGGCAACGAGTTCACCGTCAAGATCGCGGGCACGCTCATCGAGGACAACCATGCGAACGAGGGTGGCGGCGCGATCTTCTTCGTGAGCAACGACCGCAGCGGCACGATGGTCGTGGACGGCTCGACGTTGCGCCGCAACCCCAGCGCCGGCTTCGAGACACCGGGCCTGAAGGGGATCTTCTTCCTCGGCGCCACCGAAGTGACCATCACCGGCTCCACCATCGATTAACACCGCGGAAACACGCGGAACACCGGAAGAACTCCCGTCGATCGTCGGATTGTGAGCGAGGCTTCCGGCTGCGCATGATGAGCCGCCGGCGTCAACCGGTGCACAACACCCTGCTGACACACCACTCGACGCTCCGGCCGACCCTGCACGCACCACCTCCGGCCGGGCGCGGGAAGGAACGACTGTGCGCTTCACAGCGAAGAAGGCGCTTGCCCTCGCCGCGGGCATCGCCGCCACCCTGGCCGCGTTCGGCGGCCAAGCCCACTCCGCCCCGATGCCGCCGGACCCGGGCGGCGTCACCCCGCAGGTCGTCGGCGGCACGCAGGCCGCCAAGGGCGAGTTCCCGTGGATGGTCCGCCTGTCCATGGGCTGCGGCGGCGCCATGTACACCGAGCAGCTCGTGCTCACCGCCGCCCACTGCGTCAGCCGGACCGGCGACAACACCAGCATCACCGCCACCTACGGCGTCGCGGACCTCCAGGACACCTCCGCCATCAAGCGGACGTCCAGCTACGTCCACCGCGCGCCGACCTACGGCACGTCCACCGGCGGCGACTGGGCCCTGATCAAGCTGTCCAGCCCGATCTCCGGCGCGGCCCTGCTGCCGATCGCCACCACCGCCGCCTACAACAACGGCGTGTTCGACGTCGCCGGCTGGGGCGCCACCCGCGAGGGCGGCAGCCAGTCCCGGTACCTGATGAAGGCCAAGGTGGACTTCATCGACGACACCACGTGCAAGAACTCCGACCCGTACTACAGCGACCTGATCTTCGCCGCCGAGATCTGCGCCGGCGACCTGGCCAACGGCGGCGTGGACACCTGCCAGGGCGACTCCGGCGGCCCGATGTTCCGCCGCGACAACGCCGGCCAGTGGATCCAGGTCGGCATCGTCAGCCACGGCAACGGTTGCGCGCGCCCCAACAACCCCGGTGTCTACACCGAGGTGAGCACCTTCGCGGCGGCCATCAAGGCGGCGGCGGACAGCCTCGGCGGCGGCACCCCGAACCCGCCCGGCAAGACCTTCGAGAACGCCACCGACGTGGCGATCCCGGACGCCGGCTCGGCGGTCTACAGCAACATCACGACCTCCGGCCTGACCGGCAACGCCCCGTCCACGCTGAAGGTCACCGTCGACATCAAGCACTCCTGGAGCGGTGACCTGGTGATCGACCTGGTCGCGCCGGACGGCTCGACCTACCGCCTGAAGAACTCCAGCAACTCCAGCACGCCCAACGTGAACACCACCTACACGGTCAACGCCTCCACCGAGGCCGCGAACGGCACCTGGCGGCTGAAGGTCCAGGACGTCTACAGCCAGGACACCGGCTACATCGACGTCTGGAAGCTCACCTTCTGACCGTAGAACCCCGACACGGCAAGGCACGAAGCGACGGGACCCGCTGCGAGGGTGGGTCCCGTCGGCGTTTTCCGGAGAACCGCGCGACAAGGTCGCCGAACGCCACCCGGGCCCGCCGAGGGGTCAGCGGGTGATCGCGGCCAGCATCAGGCCCTTGATCTCGGCCGCGATGTCCGCCACGTCCAGCGGCGGGTCGTGGGCCTGCCACTCGCGGAGCAGGCCGGTCACCGCCCCCACCAGCGCGATCGCGGTCAGGTGGAAGTCCCGCCCCGGCGCGAAGCCCTGTGCCGCGGCGTGTTCCGCCTCCGCCTCGATGAAGTCCGCCCACCGCGCGACCCAGTCCTGGTGCTGCTGCTCCAGTTCCGCGTTCACCCCCACGGCCTCCACATAGGCCAGTCGCGGCACGCGCGGGTCCGCCGTCACCGACGACACGAACGCGTCGAGCAACGTCGAGATGCGGGTGGCGGCGTCGGCGGAGTCCAGCGCGGCCAGCGCGGCGGTCACGCGGTCCAGGGCCAGGCTGTTGATCCGGTCGTGCAGGAGGAGCAGCAAGCGCTCCTTGTTCTCGAACTCCTCGTAGAAGTTGCGCGTCGAGACGCCGGCCGCCCTGCACAGCTCGGTGACCTTGGTCTGCGCGAACCCCCGCCCGGTGAACAGGTCCAACGCGGCCAGCAACAGGCGGTCCCGGCGCCGCCTCCTGCGCTCGTCCTGGCTGATCCCCGCGTACGGCCGGGCCACGGGCGGCTCCTCGAAAAGTGGTAACAGGGATTGTCAGATTAGCGCGTTCGGCCCTACATTGCGGAAACGGTGGTTACCACAATCCCCTGCGGAGGCGACGATGCCGATCCGACTCCTGGTCACCCTGCTGGCCGCACTCCTCCTGACCGCCCCGGCCGCGCACGCCGACGAGCGACCGCCCGAGCCGTCCCAGGACGCCTTCTACACCCCGCCCACCCCGCTGCCCGGCGACCCCGGTGACGTGCTGCGCAGCCGCCGGGTCGACTGGCACCCCGAACCGTTCCGCGTCTTCCCCGCCCCGGTCGCGACGCACCAGCTCCTCTACCGCTCCACCTCCGCGACCGGCGCGCCCAACGCCGTCTCCGGCACCCTCCTGGTCCCGCCGGTCCCGTGGTCGAACGGCCCGCGCCCGCTGATCGCCTACGCGATGGGCACCCAGGGCCTCGGCGACCGCTGCGCCCCCTCCTACCGGATGCGCGTGGGCACCGAGGTCGAGATCGCCTTCCTCGTCCAGGCGATGCTCAAGGGCTGGGCCGTCGTCATCACCGACTACGAGGGTCTCGGCACGCCCGGCACCCACACCTACGCCGTCGGCCGGTCCGAGGGGCGTGCGCTGCTCGACGCCGCCCGCGCGGCGCAGTCGCTGCTCGGCCAGACGGGCACGCCGGTCGGCGCGTTCGGCTACTCGCAGGGCGGGCAGGCGGCGGCGTTCGCGGCGGAGCTCCAGCCCGCCTACGCGCCCGACGTGCGGCTGGTCGGCGTCGCCGAGGGCGGGGTGCCGGCGGACATGAACGAGGTCGCCGAGTTCAACGACGGCGGCCCGGGCTCCGGGCTCGTCGTCGGCGCGGCGGTGGGCTACGCGACCGCCTACCCGGAACTGCCGTTGCCGCTCAACGCCCGCGGCCGGGACGTCGCGCGCCAGGTCGCCGAGGCGTGCGTGGCGGAGATGGCGCTGCTCGCGCCGTTCACCCGGATCGACAGCCTGACCACCGTGCCGGGCGTGATCCGCGACCCGCGCTGGCAGGCCCGGCTCGCCGAGAACCGGCTGGGCTCGGTCCGCCCGGCCGTCCCGGTCTACCTCTACCACGGCACGGTCGACGAGCTGATCCCGTACCGCACGGCCACCGGCCTGCGCGACCGGTACTGCGCGCTGGGCGCGGACCTCCAGTGGACCGCCCTCCCGCTCGCCGCCCACATCACCGCGGTCAGCATCGGCGGCACCAACGCGCTCAACTGGTTGGGCGACCGGTTCGCCGGCCGGCCCACCACGCCGTCGTGCTGACCGCGCGAAAGTTGTCAGACAGGTGACAAGAACAATTTCGGAATTGGTGCCGGGATGACAAACGCCGTTTAGCGCGTGGACCGTCCGGACTATTGTCGAGAGCGGTGGCCTACTCGCCGGTATACGGTGGGTGACCACCGCTCTTGCGTCCGTGACCAGCGCAAACGTGCCAATGTGCGTACTCGGAATTAGTCGGGTGTGACAACTTCTCGGAGTGTTTCGGGGAGGTCTTGCGGGGTGGGACGCGGCGTCGTTAATTTGACGGCACGTAGCGTGGCTGTAACACAGGCATTCACACCCTGCCCCCTATTTCTGGCGTGCCCTCGGCGTCAGGGAGGACGATCCGTGAGACACAGAAAACAGGTCCGGAGGCTGACCCGCCTGGGCGCGGTGGCCACCGCCGCCATGGTCGTGGGCGGACTCGCCATCGGCACGGGCACCGGCACCGCCGCTGCGGGAGAGCTCAACCAGACCTACACCTGCACCTTCCCGCTGATCGGCGACCAGACCGTCTCGGTCAACATCAAGACCCGCGACAACCAGCCCGCGTCCGTCGCCACCGGCACCTTCACGCCGGTCATCGAGATCACCGCGATCTCCAACGCCGGCCCCAACGCCACCCAGGGCCTGCGGCTGGTCGGCGCGGAGACCATCCAGGGCGTCGCGCGGGCCACCTCGACCGTCGACGGCCCCGGCTCGCAGGGCGACCTGACCGTGCAGGTCACCACGAACGTGCCGAACCAGCCGATCCCGGCCTCCGGCGACCTCGTCGTCAACGCGGCCGGCGTCGCGCCCGGCCTGCGGTTCGACCAGCCCGGCACCGCCACGCTCTCGGTGACCGACCTCGAACTGGAGATGACCCCGCTCAAGGCCGACGGCACGCCCACCGGCCTGGGCACCTTCATCGCGCCCTGCACCCCGGCGCCCAACCAACCCACGATCCTGCAGACCTACGAGGTCACCGGCGCGCCGGTCACCCCGGAGCCGGTGATCGGCAGCGGCGCGCACCCGCCGCTCAAGCAGGTCTACAACTGCCCGTTCCCGCTGATCGGCAACCAGAACGTCACCGTCGACATCAGCACCAACCCGCTGCCGAACGAGATCGCGCAGGGCACGTTCACGCCGAAGATCGACATCACGGCGGTGTCCAACGCGGGCTCGACGGCCACGCAGGGCCTGCGCCTGGTGGGCGGCGAGACGATCCAGGGTTCCGCCCTGGCCACCTCGCTGGTCTCCTCCCCGCAGGGCCACCTGGCCGTGCAGGTGCCCACCGCGATCCCGAACCAGCCGATCCCGCCGTCGGGCGACCTGGTGGTCAACGCGTCGGGTTCCGCGCCGGCGCTGCGCTTCGACCAGCCGGGCACGGCGACGCTGTCCGTGCACGACCTGGTCCTGACCATGACCCCGCTCAAGGCCGACGGCACGCCCACCGGCCTGGGCACCTTCACCTCCGACTGCACCCTGGTCGACGCGACCGCGCGCAACGTCCTGCAGACCTTCACCATCACCGGCGCGGCGGACACCGAGGCGCCGGCCAAGGTCACCGGCCTGACCGCCGGCGAGACCACGCAGACGTCGGTCCCGCTGTCGTGGACCGCCGCCACGGACAACGTGGGTGTCGTCGGCTACGACGTGCTTTCCGGTGGCTCGGTGGTGAAGTCGGTGGACGGCACGTCCACGGTGGTGGACGGGCTGACCCCCGACACCGCGTACTCCTTCACCGTGGTGGCCAAGGACGCGGCCGGGAACCGCTCCGCCGCGAGCGACGCCGTCAGCGCGCGCACCAAGGCCGCCCCGGACACCCAGAAGCCGACCGCTCCCGGCCCGCTGACCTCGACCGCCGCCACGCAGACCTCGGTCTCGCTGCAGTGGGGCGCGTCGTCGGACAACGTGGCCGTCGTCGGGTACGACGTCCTGTCGGGTGGTTCGGTGGTCAAGTCGGTGACCGGGACGTCCGCGGTGGTGGACGGGCTGACCGCCGACACCGCCTACACGTTCACCGTGGTGGCGAAGGACGCGGCGGGCAACGTGTCGGACGCCAGCGAGGCGCTCACCGTGCGCACGCCGGCCGCGCCGGACACGCAGAAGCCCTCCGCGCCCACGGGCCTGGCCGTGACCGGCACGTCCGCCAACAGCATCGGGCTGTCGTGGACCGCCGCGTCGGACAACGTCGGCGTGGTCGGCTACGACGTGCTGTCCGGTGGTGCGGTGGTCGCGTCGGTGACCGGCACGTCGGCGACCGTCGAGGGGCTGACCGCGGACACCGAGTACTCCTTCACCGTGGTGGCCAAGGACGCCGCGGGCAACGTGTCGGACGCGAGCGCCGCGGTGACCGGTCGGACGGCCCAGCTGCCCGACACCGAGAAGCCGTCCGCGCCTTCGGGTCTGGCGGTCACCGGCACGACGCAGTCCACGGTGTCCCTGTCGTGGACGGCCGCGTCGGACAACGTCGGTGTCGTCGGGTACGACGTGGTGTCCGGCGGTTCCGTGGTGAAGTCGGTGGAGGGCACGTCCGCGGTGGTGGACGGTCTGTCGCCGAGCACGGACTACTCGTTCGCGGTGGTGGCCAAGGACGCCGCCGGCAACCGGTCGGACGCGAGCGCCGCGGTGTCCGCCCGCACCGGGGACGCGCCGGACACGCAGGCCCCGTCCGCGCCGTCCGGGCTGAAGTCCACGGGTGAGACGACGTCGAGCGTTTCGCTGGAGTGGACGGCCGCGTCGGACAACGTGGGTGTCGTCGGGTACGACGTGCTGTCGGGTGGTTCGGTGGTCAAGTCGGTGACCGGGACGTCCGCCGTGGTCGACGGGCTGACCGCGGACACCGAGTACACGTTCACCGTGGTGGCCAAGGACGCGGCGGGCAACACCTCGGACGCGAGCGCCGCCCTGAAGGTGCGGACCAAGGCCGCGCCCGACGGTGTCGCGCCGTCCACGCCGACCGGTTTGCGGTCCACCGGGCAGACCGAGAACAGCATCGGCCTGGCCTGGGACGCCGCGACCGACAACGTCGGCGTGACCGGGTACGACGTGTTCCGCGGCGCGGCCAAGGTGGCGACCGTGACGGGCACCTCGACCAACGTGACCGGGCTGGCGGCGGACACCGAGTACTCGTTCACCGTCGTGGCGTTCGACGCGGCGGGCAACCGGTCGGCGGCGAGCGCGGCGGTCACCGCGCGCACCAAGCCGGGCGGCGGCACGGTCATCCGCTACGGCTACAACCTGGCCGGCAGCACGAAGATCAAGGCCGCCAACGGGACGGTGCAGCTCACCGGCGGCATCGACGCGGGGCTGGACCTGGCGACCGGCAAGTTCGACGCCGACCTGGTGCTGAACCCGACGACGGGCAACTTCAAGATCTTCGGGTTCCTGCCGGTGACGGCGAAGATCCAGTTCGTGCAGGCGGCCAAGACGACGGGCACGCTGTCCGGCGGGGTGCTCAGCTCGACGTCGTCGGTGACCGTGAAGCTGCCGCGGGTGACCGTGATGGGCATCCCGGTGAGCACGAGCCCGAACTGCCAGACGAAGACCCCGGCGTCCATCCCGCTCCAGTCGAAGCCCGGCTTCGACCCGCTCGCCGGCGGCACGCTGACCGGCACGTACACGCTGCCCGAACTGCAGGGCTGCGGCCAGCTCAACGCGCTGATCAGCGCGCTGACGGCCGGTCCGGGCAACACCATCGAGGTCAAGCTGACCCCGAAGTCCGTGCGGTAGAACGGATTGCACGTGGTGGCCCCGTCGCGCCCGCGCGACGGGGCCGCTGTGTTGCGGGGGTTCGGCCGGGCTTGGCGGACTGGGCTCGGCTGGCACTGCGGCGCACTCGAACCCCGCCGCACCTCAACTGACCACGGCCCGCTCAGCACCCCCGCCCGCCGCTGCCCGGCCCACCGCCGCCCCGGTCCGCCGCCGCCCCGCCCGCCGCCGCC
>NZ_JBEZBW010000182.1:0-8390 GCF_040647305.1 Saccharothrix sp. NPDC042600
GCCCTTCGGGCGGGCCATACGGAGATGACACAAGCAAGAAGCCCGGCTTGGGTTGTGTCCCCTCCGGTGGACTGCCCGCCGGCGGCTTCGCCGCTTATTGGTGCAGGGTGGGGAGGATGTCTGTGGCTACTGCCTCCAGGATGTCTTCGTTGCCGGTGAAGGGGCCGGATTCTCGTGGCCATGGGGCGGCCATGTCGGTGAAGCCCAGGGCCTCGGCCCTGCCCAGGAAGTCGCGGTAGCACTCGGTGCTGGAGAGGGAGTAGACCGGTGCGGCGTCGGTTTGGAGGATTCGGCGGAAGTTCGGGGCGTCGTCCAGGGTGTCGTCCAGGCGGGCGGAGAGCTCGGCCAGGGACTTCCACCAGTTGTCCAGGGTGTCGTGGCGGGTTCCCGTGGTGATCCAGCCTTGGCCGAAGCGGGCCGCCAGGGACAGGGACTTCGGGCCGTTGGCGGCGACGATGAACGGGATGCGGGGCCGCTGGACGCAGCCCGGCAGGTTGCGGGCGTTGGCGGCCCGGTAGTACTCGCCGTTGTAGGTGACCTTGTCCCGGGTCAGGAGCAGGTCCAGGAGTTCCACGAATTCCGCGTAGCGGGCCGACGGGCTGCGGACCAGGTTGGTGCCGCCGAAGACCTTCGTGTCGTAGCCGCCCTGGCCGCCCGCGCCCACGCCCAGGGTGAAGCGGCCGTCCGAGACGTCGTCCAAGGCCGTCAGCTCGCGCGCGAACGGGATCGGGTGGCGGAAGTTGGGGGACGCCACGAGCATCCCCAGTTCGATCCGGGACGTCACCGCGGCGGCCAGGGTCAGGGTCGGCACCGCGCTGAACCACGGGCCGTCGGACAACGGGGTCCACGCGACGTGGTCGAAGGTCCAGGCGCTGGCGAAGCCGTACCGCTCGGCGGCCTGCCACTTCGGTTTCGCCTCGGTCCAGCGGTACTCCGGCAGGATCGTGATCCCGGCGCGCATCCCCCAGCTCCAATCAGTCGATCTGTTCGATCGAACACACGCGATGTTCGTCTGTCAAGCGTGCAACCTCCCGCCGGGGCCGGGTTGTAGTACGGGGGTCCAACTAGCGAAAGGCCAGAGGGTGGGGGTTCCCGAGGGGTTCGAGGAGTTCGTGGCGACGGCGTCGCCGCGGCTCCTGCGCACCGCGTTCCTGTTGACCCGCGACGTCGGGCACGCCGAAGACCTGCTGCAGACCGCGCTCGCCCGAGCCTGGCGGGCCTGGAGCCGGATCGACGGCGCGCCCGAGCCGTACGTGCGGCGGATCATGGTCAACACCTACGCCACGTGGTGGCGGAGGCGGTGGCGCGTCGAGACGCCGACCGGTGACGTGCCCGACCGGGCCGGTGAACCGGTCGAGGACGCCGTCGACCGGCGGGACTGGTTGTGGGCGGCGCTGGGGCGGTTGCCGCGGCGGCAGCGGGCCGCGGTGGTGCTGCGGTACTACGAGGACCTGCCCGAGGTCGAGGTGGCGGCGCTGCTCGGCTGTTCGGTGGGCACGGTCAAGAGCCAGACCAGTCGCGCGCTGGCGAAGTTGCGGCTGGACGAGACGATCACGCGGGAAGGGGCGGGGCGGTGAACGAGACGGACCTGGTGGAGCTGTTGCGGGAGCGCGCCGACTTCCCCGACCACGGGCACCGCACGCGCGTCGAGGGTGTGCGGGCCAAGGTGCGCCGGAGCCGGTGGCGGCAGGCGGGCGCGGTGGCGGTGGCGATCGTGCTGGTGCTCGGCGGCGTGCTCGTCGGGCTGCCGCGCGGGCAGTCCCCCGACCCCGCCGACCACCCGCGGCTGCCGGCCTACCTCGACGGCTACACGTTCCCCACCAGCGTGTCGGCCGCGCTGCCGACGAAGAAGGCGAACCTGTACTACACGCCCAAGGACGAGACCTTCCGCCTCCACGCCTACTGCCTGATCGGCGACCGCTCCAGCGTCGGCATCCGGATCACGGTCAACGACAAGGTCTGGTACGACGGCGCGTGCCCCCGGATCGGGACCATGATCGCACCGCCGCGCGACGCGTGGACGGCGTTCGGCATCCAGTTCGGGCGGGCGGTGCGGATCGAGGCGACCCTGCCCGCCCCGCCGGCCGACACCGGCGACTGGGGCTTCCGGGTCGCCGAGGAGGTGCCGCTGGCCGACTACCCCTTCCCGCCGCGCCCGGAACGGCTCGCGGTGCTGCCCGAGGACGAGCCGGCCCTCGCCCGGTCGAACCCCGAGCACCCGGAAGGGCAGTTCGAGACCCGGTTCCGGTGGGCGGAGACGGGCGGGCTCGACCTGTGGCTGAACTCGCCCGGCCGGGTGCGGGTGTTCGTCAACGGCGTCGAGGTCCTCACGGCGACCTTCTGGACCTACGACCTGCACACGGCGAGCACGGCCCCGGTCGCCGAGTGGCCCCGGCTGCACGGGCTCGACCTCAAGCCGGACGAGGAGGTCACGTTGGTCGTGATCCCCGAGCGCACCAGCGGGCAGTGGCGGGTCACGCGGTGGCCCGCCCCGCCCAGGTGAGCGGGGCGCGCACGACCAGGACGCCGTCGAGCAGCCACGCCTCGATGCGGTCCACGTCGACCTCGGCGGGGATGGTGGCGCAGAAGTAGAAGCCGCCGGGCGGGCGGCGGGCCGTGATGCCGACGCGGGAGCGCAGCACCGGCACGCCGTCCGCCCGCACGTCGTGGTCGTGCACCTCGACCAGCACGTCCGGGTCGGGCAGGACGGTGGCGATCAGGTAGGCCTCGCGGGTGACGACGACGTCCACCGCGTGCGGGTCGCCGTCGTCGGTGGTGACGTCCCAGTCCCGCCCCAGGGTCCGGCCGATGAGGTTCCACCAGAGGTCCATCTCGCGCAGCGGCCCCGGGTCCGGTCGACCCCGGTGGACCGTCAGCCACTCCACGACCGTCACCTCTCGGCGGGTTTCGGGCACGTCGAACGGGGTGTACCCGCTTCGCGCGGGCACACTCTCCTTCGAACGGGTGAAGTTGTTACTCCGTGTCGGGGGCTCCGGAGGGTGACTGCTCCTCGACCACGGGCAGGTGCGCGGTCTCGGCGGCGGACTCGGCGTCCTCCACCAGTTCCGGCCCACCCCACTGCCCGTCGGCGGTGCCGAGTCTGTGCTTGCCCATCGTCGTGACTCCCTCTCACAGGTTCCGGGGACACGTACCCGTGGGCCGGAGGGTTCACACATGGGTGTTGGGTGGATCACGTTGGAAATGCGAAGATCTTCCGCCTATGACCCAGCTCACCACCCGGGTCCGCGCCGGCTACGCGACGGGCTCGCTCGTGACCGGCGCGTTCGGCACCGTGCCCGGCCTGCTCCTGCTGCCCTACCTGACCGACCGGCTCGCCGTGCCCGCCGCCGTCGCCGGGCTGCTGGTGCTCGCCCCGAAGGCGTGGGACGTGGTGTTCAACCCGGTCGCGGGGCGGATCAGCGACCGGGCGGGCGTGCGGCGGCCGTTCCTGCTGCGCGGCGGGGTCGCGGTGGCGGTGCTGTTCGCGCTGCTGTTCGCCGGGCCGTTCACCGGGGCGGCGGGCGCGGCGTACGTGGCCGTGGTGTTCCTGCTGTGCGCGACGGCCTACGCGTTCTTCCAGGTGCCGTACGTGGCGATGGCGGCGGAGATCACCGGGGACTACGACGAGCGCACCCGCCTGATGGCGTGGCGGATCACGTTCCTGGCGCCGGCGATCCTGGTCAGCGGGGCGGGCGCGCCGGCCGTGCGGGACCTGACCGGCGGGTACGGGCTGATGGGCGTGGCGGTCGGGGCGTTGATCCTGGTCGGGACCGTGGTGACGGTGCTGGGCACGCGGGACGTGGCGCGGCACGTGCCGGCCTCGGCCGGGCTGCGGGAGCTGGTCGGGGCGGTGCGGGAGTCGCGGCCGTTCCGGCTGCTGCTCGCGGTGTTCGTGGTGCAGGCGGTCGGGCTGGGCACGATGTTGGCGGGCGTGGACTACTTCGCCCGGCTCGTGCTGGGCGACCAGTCGCTGCAGACCTGGCTGTTCGTCGGGTTCGTCGGTCCGGCGCTGGTGGTGATGCCGCTGTGGCAACGGGTCGGGCGGCGGCGCGGCAAGCGGTTCGGGCTGGTGGTGGCGTCGCTGCTGTTCGCCGCCGCGGTGGTCGGGCTGACCGCGTCCCCGGTGCTGCCGGTGGCCGTCGTGCTCGCGCTGATGGCGGTGATCGGGGTGGGGTACGCGGGCATGCAGGTGTTCCCGCTGGCCATGCTGCCGGACGTGATCACCGCGCAGGAACGGCGCTCCGGCGACACCCGCGCCGGGCTGTTCTCCGGCGTGTGGACGGCCGGCGAGACGCTCGGCCTGGCGCTGGGGCCCGGGGTGTACGGGCTGGTGCTGGGGCTGGGCGGGTACGTGGCCGGCACCGGCGACGCCGTGCAGCCCGACAGCGCCGTGACCGCCGCCCTGCTCGGGTTCACCGCCCTGCCGGCCCTGCTGGTCGTGCTCGCCCTGCCGCTGCTGCCCCGTGAGGAGACCGCATGACCCCCGAGGACGTCCTGGCCGAGTTGGCCGCGCTGCGCGCCGGTGACCTGCCCACGCACGGCGGCCGGACGCTGGCGTACGTCTACGACAGCGCCGTGCCGGGCCTGGACGACCTCGCCGCGCGGGCGCACGCGGCGGCGTCCTCGGTCAACGGCTTGGACCCGACGGCGTTCCCGAGCCTGCTGCGGCTGGAGAACGACGTCGTCGCCACGGCGGCGCGGCTGCTGGGCGGGACTCCGGAGACGGTCGGGACGGTGACCTCCGGCGGCACCGAGTCGTGCCTGCTGGCCGTGCTCGCCGCGCGGGACGCCCGGACGGTGGAGTCGCCCTCGATCGTGCTGCCGGAGACCGCGCACGCCGCGTTCCACAAGGCCGCGCACTACTTCGGCGTGCGGGTGGTGGCGGTGCCGGTGGACCCGAAGACCTTCCGCGCCGACCCGGAGGCGATGGTCGCCGCGATCGACGACACCACCGTGCTGGTCGTGGTGAGCGCGCCGTCCTACGCGCACGGCGTGGTGGACCCGGTGCCGCCGATCGCCGCCGCCTGCCTGGAGCGGGGCGTGCGGTGCCACGTGGACGCGTGCATCGGCGGGTGGGTGCTGCCGTTCGCGCCCGACGCGCCGCCGTTCGACTTCTCCGTGCCGGGCGTGACGAGCATTTCGGTGGACCTGCACAAGTACGCGTACTGCCCCAAGGGCACGTCCGTGTTGCTGCACGCCAACGCCGACCTGCGCCGCCCGCAGTACTTCGCCAGCGCCGCGTGGCCCGGCTACACGATGCTGAACTCCACCACCCAGTCCACCCGCTCCGGCGGTCCGGTGGCCGCCGCGTGGGCGGTGCTGCGGCACATCGGTGACGACGGTTACCGGACGCTCGCCGCGACGGCGTTGGAGTCCACCCGCGTGATCCGGGACGGGATCGAGGCCATCGACGGCCTGCGCGTGCTGGGGGAGCCGGACTCCACGCTGGTCGCGTTCACCTCCGACGACGTCGACGTGTTCGTGGTGGCCGACGAGATGCGGACGCGGAACTGGTACGTGCAGCCGCAGTTCGCGCACCGCTCGTCGCCGGCGAACCTGCACCTGACCGTGACGGCGGCCAACGCGGGCGCGGAGGACGGGTTCCTGGCCGACCTGCGGGCGTCGGTGGCCGCCGCGCGCGCGGCGGGGCCGGTGGACGTGCCGGCCGAGGTGGTGGCGTTCATCGAGGCGCTCGACCCGGACGCGTTGACACCGCGGGAGTTCGCCGGGCTGCTCGCGGCGGCGGGCCTGGAGGGCGGGGCGGCGCTGCCCGAGCGGATGGCCACGGTCAACACCCTGCTGGCCGCCGCACGGCCCGCGTTGCGCGAGCGGCTGCTGGTGGAGTTCCTCGGCGTGCTGTACTCATGAGGCACAGCTCCGCCCGCACCGGGATTCAACCCGAGCTACGCGGTCAATCATAGCGGTGGTCCCGAGTGTGAATTCTTCGGGGTCCACCTGCGCCTCTCCTCCCCCGTTCCCGGGGAATCCGTGGCACGATCCGGGCACAACACCGATTGCCTTGGGGGAGGCGTCATGTCCGTTGTCCGGGCCATTGCCGACGAACTGCACGACACCCTGGCGAACCGCTATCCCACCACCGCCGCCGCGCGCGGGACCGCCGAAGACGACCGCCTGCCGGATTTCAGCGAGGACCGCGACGCGGAGTTCGACCGGGCGCTGGCCGGGCTGGGCGAGCGCGCGCGGGCGGTGGACCCGGCGGGCCTGCGCGCCACCGACCGCATCACCCGCGAGGTCGTGCTCCAGCAGGTCGGGGCCGAACGGGACCGGATCGCGTGCCGGTGGGTGGAGTTCGCCATCGGCGACGCCCCGACCACCCCGGCGCCCGACCTGTTGCTGACGTTGGCCACCCTGCCGGTGCGGACCCGGCGGCAGCGCGCCGAGCACCTGCGCCGCGTCAAGCGGTTGCCCGAATTCTTCCGCACCCTCTCGGAACGGCACCGTGCCGGAATAGCGGCGGGTCGAACGCCGGTCGCGCGACTCGTGCGGGCCGCGGTCGCGCATTTGGACAACCAACTCGCGAACATCGACGACATCTGCCGCGGGCAAGGCCGGGAAATCGCGACGACCGCCATTCTGGAGTACCGCGACATGCTGTTGGCCGAAGTGCTGCCGCACGGCCGCGACGACGACCACGCGGGCGTGTGCCGGCTGCCCGGCGGCGAGGCGGCCTACGAGACGGCCGTGCGCGCCCACACCACCACCGACCTGTCCGCGCAGCGGCTGCACCGGGTGGGGCTGGACGTGCTGGCCGGGCTCGCCGAGGAGTTCGCCGAACTGGGGTGGCGGGTGTTCCGCACGCAGCACCTGCCCGACATCTTCGCCCGGCTGCGCGACGACCCGGGCCTGCGGTGGCACGACGGCGCGGAGATGCTGGCCGCCGCGCGGGAGGCGGTGCGGCGGGCGGAGGTGGCCGCGCCCCGGTGGTTCCACCGCGTCCCGACGCGGTCGTGCGCCGTCGCCGCCTACCCGAAGTCGGGGTCGCCGACCACGCCGCCCGCCTACCTGTCGGGGTCGCTGGACGGGTCGCGGCCGGGCACCTACTACGTCAACACCAAGCGGCCGGGCGAGCAGATGCGCTACAAGGCCGAGGTGACCGCGTTCCACGAGGGCGTGCCCGGCCACCACCTGGAGGTGTCGCTGCGCCAGGAGCGCGCGGACCTGCCGGTGCTGCGCCGCACCGCGCCGATGGACGCGTTCGCCGACGGCTGGGCGCTGTACGCGGAGCGGCTGGCCGACGAGATGGGCCTGTACTCCGACGACCTGTCCCGGCTGGGGATGCTGGCGCTGGACTCGCTGCGCGCGGCGCGGCTGGTGGTGGACACCGGCCTGCACGCCAACGGCTGGACGCGGCGCGGCGCGGTGGCGTTCCTGCGCGACCACACGCCGATGGGGCACGCGGCGATCGAGGCGGAGGTGGACCGGTACCTGGCCGCCCCGGGGCAGGCGCTGGCCTACCTGGTGGGGCGGTTGGAGATCCAGCGGCTGCGGGCGCAGGCGGAGCGGGCGCTGGGCGCGCGGTTCGACCTGCGCGACTTCCACGAGGTCGTGCTGTCGGAGGGCCGGGTGCCGCTGGGGTTGCTGTCGGAGGTGGTGACGGCGTGGACGCGCACCGCCGCGTGACCGGCGCCACGCCGTGGCTGAGCGTTGGCTGAGGGCGGGTCTTTTCGGCTTGCCGCCGCGCGCGGGCGGTTGACACGCTTCGGTCCGTGGACTGGCGGGTGTTGTTGATCGGCGGGGCTTCGGGGAGCGGCAAGAGCGCGTTGTCGTACCCGACCGCCCGCGCGCGGGGTGCGGCGTTGGTGGAGGTGGACGACCTGGTGGTCGCCACCCAGGCGGTCACGACGCCCGCCGCGCAGCCCGCCCTGCACTTCTGGCGCACGAACTCGGACGCGGGCTTGACGGCCGAGGAGGTCGTGGAGGCGCAGGTGGCGCTGGCCCGCGCGCTGCAGCCGGCGCTGGCGGCGGTCGTCGAGAACCACCTGGACACCGACCTGCCGCTGGTGCTGGAGGGCGACTACCTGCTGCCGGAGTTCTGCGCGAAGTGGGGGCCGGAGGTGCGGTCGGTCCTGGTGCACGAGCCGGAGGCGGCGCAGCTGGAGCGCAACTACCTGATCCGCGAGCCGTCGTCGGGCACCCAGCGCAAACGCGCGCACGACAGCGCGCAGTACGCCGCGTGGCTGGCCGCCGAGGCCGGCCGCCACGGCGTGCCGCTGCTCGCGGCCCGTCCCTGGTCGACCGCGCTGGACCGACTGGCCGACGCCCTGCGGTGACGGCGGCCGGCACGCGGCGGTGACGGCAGCCGGCGCGCGTGCGGTGACGGCGGCCGGCGCGTGCGGTGACGGCGGCCGGCGCGCTGCGATCAGCCCGGC
>NZ_JBEZBW010000183.1:0-8194 GCF_040647305.1 Saccharothrix sp. NPDC042600
GGTTGCCTCCGGCAGGCCGTACGGGGAACGAACCGACGCCCTTCCACCCCCCGGGGGCCTGCCGCGCGGCGAGCGCCGCTTTTAGCTCTTCGCTCCTCGCTCTTCGCTTTCGCTCTAGCTCTCGCTCTCGCTCTCGCTTTCGATCTTGAACGCGCGAAGCGCACCCTCAAAGCTCCCAACCCTCAGTCAGCCATGAAGTCGATGAACATGTCCATGGCGGCAGTCACCGCCTCCACGTCGTCGGTCGCCACGAGGTCGAGCAGCAGTCCGCGGACGACCGCCAGACCGAGCCGCGCCCGTGTGTGGGCCTGCTCCGCCGGATACCCCCGCACCTCCTCCATCCGGGCGATCGGCTCGACCCACGACTCCACGATCCCGTCCATCAACGCCGTGGTCCCGCGCCGCCCCTGGGCCGCCTGCCCGTACAGCTCGAAGAACAGCCGCTCGTGGGCCCGCAACGCCGGATCGGTCAACGCCCGCCAGAACTGCCTGGCCAGCTCCACGTGGTCGGACGCCTCCAGGGTGGACAACAGGGCCCGCTGGTTGGCCTCCACCGCCCGGACCACCTCGACCAGCAGTCCCTCCTTGGACCCGAAGTGGTAGATGAGCATCCGGTGGCTGGTGTTCACAGCGGCGGCGATTTGGCGCAGACTGAGGTCGCCCAGGCCGTGTCGGGCCAGGTGGTCGACGACCTGGTCGAGCAGCCGGGTCTTGGCCTCTTGTTCACCCATGTACCAGATGGTACATGTACCACATGGTACAACGAGTGGACGTCACCGTGCACAGCGCCGCTCCGCCGGCCCGCGTGTACCGCTTCGCCGCGGACAGCTCCACCTGGCCGGACTGGTCCCCCGTCCTGCGCTACGAGCGCGAGCGGCCGGGTGACGCGCACGGCGTCGGCGAAGTGCGGGTGTTTCACAACCGCGGCAGGAGGAACCCCACCCGGGAGGAGGTGGTCGAACTCACGCCGAACCGCAGGGTCAGCTACGTCTTGCTGTCCGGCCTGGCCATCCGGGACTACCGGGCGTTCATCGACCTGGAGTCCGAGGGGGAGGGCACCCGCATCCGCTGGCACTCGTCGTTCCACCCCAAGGTGCCCGGCACCGGGTGGTTCTACCGGCGGGTGTTGCGGCTGGTGATCTCCCAGTACGCCAGGGGGTTGGCCGCGCACGCGGAGCACTGACGTCCACCAGGGCGAACCGGTCCGGGATTCTCCACCCGGACGAACCAAGACCGAGTTCCCCGCAGGGGTCCGAGTTCCCTGAAGGACTGAGGTTTTCCACACCCCTGATGTGCGGTCCGCTTCATGGCCCGGGCCCCCGCGCGTCCCTAGCGTGAGGATCATGGATGTCAAGTGGGTCACCGACCTGATGGAAGCCTTCGGCGCGCCCGGCGCCGGGATCGCGATCGCGCTGGAGAACCTGTTCCCGCCGCTGCCCAGCGAGGTGTTCCTGCCGCTGGCCGGTTTCACCGCGTCGCGGGGCGGCATGAGCCTGATCGCCGCGATCCTGTGGACGACGGCCGGCTCGGTCGCGGGCGCGCTGGTGCTCTACTACGTCGGCGCGCTGCTCGGGCGGGACCGGGTCCGCCGGATCGCCGAGAAGATGCCGCTGGTCAAGGTCTCCGACGTGGACAAGACCGAGGACTGGTTCCAGCGGCACGGCCGCGCCACGGTGTTCTTCGGGCGGATGGTCCCCATCTTCCGCAGCCTGATCTCCATCCCCGCCGGGGTGGAACGCATGCCGCTGCCCACCTTCATCGCCTTCACCGCCGCGGGCAGCGCGATCTGGAACACCGCCCTGATCCTCGCCGGGTACGCGCTGGGCGAGAACTGGCACCTGGTGGAGCGGTACCTGGGCGTCGCGTCCAAGGTCGTGATCGGCGTGGTGGTGCTCGCGATCGCGTGGTTCGTGGTCTCCCGGTTGGTCAACCGCAAGAAGGTTCAGGACCGCAGGTAGCGCAGGATCGCCAGGACCCGCCGGTTGTACCCGTCCACATCGGACAACCGCAGCTTGTCGAAGATCGAGTTCGCGTGCTTCTCCACGGCGCTGCGCGAGACGTGCAGCTTCGCCGCGATCGCGTTGTTCGTGTGCCCCTCGGCCATCCGCGCCAGCACCTCCCGCTCCCGCTCGGTGAGCACGTCCAACGGGTGCTCGGTGCGCGCGAGCAGGCGGCGCACCACCTCCGGGTCGAACGCCGCGCCGCCCGCGCCCACCCGGCGCAGCGCGTCGAGGAACTCCTCCACCTGCATGACCCGGTCCTTGAGCAGGTAGCCGACGCCGCCGGCGTGCTCCCCGAGCAGGTCGGCGGCGTAGCGCTGCTCGACGTACTGCGACAGCACCAGCACGGCCACGTCCGGCAGCGACCGCCGGATCTCCAACGCCGCCTTCAGCCCCTCGTCGGTGTGCGTCGGCGGCATCCGCACGTCGGTCACCACCACGTCCGGCCGGAACGCGGCGACGGCCTTGAGCAGCGCTTCCGCGTCACCGACCGAGGCCACGACCTCGTGGCCCTCCTCCGCCAGCAGCCGGGCCAGACCCTCGCGCAGCAGCGTCGAGTCCTCGGCCAGGATCACCCGCACGGGACCTCCGCGGTGATCACGGTCGGGCCGCCCGCCGGGCTGTGCACGGCGAACGTCCCGTCCAGCGCGAGCACCCGCCGGGACAGCCCCGCGAGGCCGCCGCCCGCCGGGTCCGCTCCCCCGCCGCCGTCGTCCTCGACCCGCACCCGCACCCGCACGGCGCGCCCGTCGTCGGTGCCGTCCACGCGGCTGTCCGCGCCGATGTCCACGCGGATCATCGTCGCACCCGAGTGCTTGACCGCGTTCGTCACCGCCTCCGACACCACGAAGTACACGGCCGTCTCCACCTCCGGCGCGACCCGGAACCGTCCACAGTGGATCCGGACCGGGATGGACGACCGGTCGGCCACCGCCTCCAGCGCCTCGGCCAGCCCCAACGAGTCCAGCGCGGCCGGGTACACCCGCCACGCGACCTCCCGCAGGTCCTCCAGGACGTGCCGGGACTCCTCGTGGGCCTGGCGCAGCAGGTCGCCGGCGTGGTCGGGGTTCCGGCGGGCTCGGCCCAGCAGCATGCCCAGCGCCACGAGCCGTTGCTGGACGCCGTCGTGCAGGTCGCGCTCGATCCGCCGCCGCTCGGCGTCCACCGCCGCGACGATGCCCGCCCGGCTCAGCGACAGCTCCTCGACGCGCCGGCGGAGCAGCTCGGCCTCGCTGGGCCCGAGGTAGCGCCGCGCCACGCCGCGTTCCAGCGCCACGACCCCGCGGATGCCCTGGACCTCGATGTAGAGCAGGACACCGCCGATCAACGCCGTCCACAGCGTGGCGACCACGTCGTCCTGCCACGCGATGCCGTCGAGCCCGTCGCGCACGATCCGCACGGCGGCAATCACCCCGAGCACGACCCCGTAGAACAGCCACGCCAGCACGAACCCGCCGAACAACCCGACCGGGGCGCGCACGGCCAGGTACTTCACCGCCTGCGGCCGGGTGGGCGCGGCGCTGTCCACGTCCAGGAACCGCCGGACGCGCCACCGCTCCAGGTCGGCGTACCGGGTCGCCACCGGGCGCGCGAACACCACCACCAGCAGACCGCCGATCCCGGTCGCGAACCCGAGCAGCAGTCCGACGACGACGCGCACCCCCCGAAGCACGAGGTCGAGGTTAGACGACCCGTTCGTCGGATTGGCAGCGCGCGGGACCCCTCGAAAGGATCACCCGATGCGGTCAATCGCGGTCGTCGGGGCCGGACAAGCCGGGGTCGTGCTGTCGGCGGCGCTGGTGCGCGCCGGGTGGCGGGTGACCCTGTGCTCGGACCTGTCCGCCGACGACTACCTGGAGACCCCCGGGCGGCCCACCGCGTGCCTGTTCGGCGACCAGGTGGCCTACGAGGCCGAGCTGGGCCTGGACTTCTGGCCGGAGGCGCCGCGCGCCCACCGCATCCACCTGGACCTGCACGAGGACGGCGGGTCGGTGCTGTTCTCGGTCGACGCGCCGCTGCGCGCGCCGGCGCTGGCCGTGGACCAGCGGTTGAAGTTCGCCTTCGGGTTGCGCGAGTTGGCGCGGCGCGGGGTGCGGGTGGTGACCGGGGCGGTCTCGAAGGGCGACCTGGACTCGTTGGCGGCCTCGCACGACCTGGTCGTGGTGACGGTCGGGCACAAGGCGTTCCAGGGCTTGTTCGCGCGGGACGACGCGCGCAGCACGCACACGACGGCGCAGCGGCGGCTGTTCATGGTGAACGTGCACGGCTACGACCTGGACGCGTACCCCGAGCACCGGGACATCGTGTTCTCGTTCGTGCCGGGGACCGTGGAGGTGTTCTGGGTCCCGTTCTGGGACAAGGACGCCGGCGAGTCGCGGTCGATCGTCGTGGAGGCGGTGCCGGGCGGGCGCGCGGACCGGTTCCGCGAGGTGGCGTCGGCGGCCGAGGGGCTGGAACTGCTCCGGTCGCTGGTGGGCGAGTTCTTCCCGGCGCGGTCGGGGTTCCTGGCCGGGGTCGCGCCGACCTCGGCGTGGCTCAAGGGGGCCGTGGTGCCGGTGGTGCGGGACCCGGTCGCCGTGCTGCCGTCGGGTCGGCACGTCCTCGGGATGGGCGACGCCGTGGTGCTCAACGACCCGCTGGCCGGGCAGGGCGCGAACAACGCGACCCGGATGGCCCGGTTCTTCGCCGAACGGCTGGACGCCTACGACGGCACGGCGCGGTGGCTGCGGGCGCGCTTCGACGAGTGGTGGGAGACCGGGCGGTACACCAACGCGTTCAGCGACGGGATGCTCGCGCCGCTGACGTCGTACCAGCGGGCGGTGCTGCTGGCGGCGTCCCGGGACCCGGTGATCGGCGAGCGGGTGTGGGAGGGGTTCAACGACCCGGCCTCGCTGTTCCCGTGGTTCTTCGACGCCTCCGCCGCGTGGGACTACCTGGGCACGCGCGGGGTCGGGCGGTGGGACGTGCTGCGGTTGCAGGCGGCGGTGGCGCGCAAGGTGCTGGCGCGCAAGGTGTTCAGGCGGCCGGCTCCCGCGTGAGCAGGCCCTGGAGCTCCTTGGCGGCGGCCCGTCCGGCCCGCGTGGCGCCGACCGTGCTGGCCGACGGGCCGTAGCCGACCAGGTGGACGCGCGGGTCGGCCACGACCCGGGTGCCGTCGAGCCTGATGCCGCCGCCGGGTCCGCGCAGGCCGAGCGGGGCGAGGTGGTCGAGGGCGGCGCGGAAGCCGGTGGCCCAGAGGATGACGTCCGCGCGCTGTTCGGCGCCGTCGGGCCGGACCACGCCGTGCTCGGTGACGCGGGCGAACATCGGCTGCCGGTCGAGGGTGCCGTCGGCGAGGGCGGCGCGGACCCGCGGGGTGAGGCTGAGCCCGGTGACGCTGACGACGCTGCGCGGCGGCAACCCCGCCCGGACCCGCTCCTCGACCAGCGCGACGGCGGCCCGACCGACCTCGGGGGTGAACGGTTCGTCGCGGAAGACCGGTTCGCGCCGGGTGGCCCAGGTGGTGGTGGCGGCGGTGGTGGCGATCTCCAGGAGCTGCTGGACCGCGCTGGTGCCGCCACCGACGACGATGACGTGCTCGCCCGCGAACTCCTCCGGTCCCCGGTACTGGGAGGAGTGCAGTTGGCGGCCCTGGAAGGTCTCCTGGCCGGGGTAGCGCGGCCAGAACGGGCGCGTCCAGGTGCCGGTGGCGTTGACCAGCGCTTTCGTCAGCCAGGCGCCTTCATCGGTCTCGACCCTGAGGAGCCCGTTCTCGTCGCGGACGGCGTGGACGTGCACCGGGCGGCGGACGTCGATGCCGTTGCGGCGCTCGAAGTCGGCGAAGTAGGCGGGCAGGACCACGTTGGCGGGCGCGGTCGGGTCGGGTTCGGCGAACGGCATGCCGGGCAGGTCGTGGATGCCGTGCACGGTCGCCATCCGCAGCGAGTCCCACCGGTGTCGCCAGGCGCCGCCGGGCCCTTCGCCGGCGTCCAGCACGACGTGCTCCAGCCCGGCCCGCTGGAGGAAGTAGGCCGCCGACAACCCGGCCTGACCAGCTCCGATGACGACCACGTCCACGTCCCGGGCAACGCCCGGCCGCCGGCGCCGCTTCCCCGGTGTGACGGACGAGTCAGTCGGGTCACAGCCGGAAGGCATCCGGGGGAACCGGCGTTGGTGCCGGTATGAGCCGACTTCGTGACATCCCGCTGTCCGTGCTCGACCTCGCCCCGGTCACGACGGCGACGGACGCGCGCACGGCGCTGCGCCACACCCGTGAGCTGGCGCAGCGCGTCGAAGCCCTCGGCTACCACCGGTTCTGGCTGGCCGAGCACCACAACATGCCCGGCATCGCCAGCTCCTCGCCCACGATCCTCATCGGCCACGTCGCCGACGCCACCACCACGCTGCGGGTCGGCTCCGGCGGCGTGATGCTGCCCAACCACCCGCCGCTGGTGGTGGCCGAGCAGTTCGGCACGCTGGGGGCGCTGCACCCCGACCGGATCGACCTCGGCATCGGCCGCGCGCCGGGCACCGACCAGAAGACCGCGCGGGCGTTGCGGCGCACCAGCGGGCCGCTGTCGGTGGACGACTTCCCGCAGCAGCTCAGCGAGCTGATCGGCTACTTCGACGGCACCGAGGACCTCAAGGCGGTGCCCGCGGAGGGCAACAAGCCGAACGTGTGGCTGCTCGGGTCCAGCGGCTACAGCGCGCAGGTGGCGGGCGTGCTCGGGCTGCCGTTCGCGTTCGCCCACCACTTCAGCGCCGAGAACACGCTGCCCGCGCTGGCGCTCTACCGCGAGCGGTTCCGGCCGTCGCAGGTGCTCGCCGAGCCGTACGCGATGGTGTGCGCGTCGGTCGTCGTCGCCGATTCGGCGGAGCACGCGCGGTACATCGCGGGTCCCGGCGCGCTGGCGTTCCTGCACCTGCGCTCGGGCCGCCCGCAACCGCTGGCCGGCAACGCCGAGGCCGCCGCCTACCCGTACACCGACCTGGACCGGCTGATCGTGGAGGACCGGCTGTCCACGCAGGTCATCGGCGATCCGACGCAGGTCGCGGAGCAGTTGGGGCAACTGCTCGCCGACACCGCGGCCGACGAGCTGATGGTCACGACGATGGTCGCCGAGCAGTCCGACCGGGTGCGCTCCTACGAGCTGTTGGCGGAACTCGCAGAACTCTCACGTTCATCCGAACGAGTGAAGACTGAAGTAGAGGTGTAGCGGACGGCCGAACGGCGGCGATCATTCCAGTGAGCGCGCACGCCCCCCGACGCGCTCATCAACTCCCGGGCCCCGCGCCCGGAGCACGACCGCCGCCGCGGTCCGCGTGGGTGGCGCCGCGAGACTGTGGCGCTGCCCACGCGGGCGGCCGCGCGTCATCACGGCTTGGCCACAGGCCGGCACCAGGTCCGCTTCAAGCCCCCGTTCAGCCCCCGAGCGCCGCCGCACCCCGTCATGGTGGTGGGAGTCGTTGGAAGCCCACCGCCGGGGCGGGAAGGGGAGGTTCGTGAGATTCGCCAGACTGGCCGTCGGCCTGTGCCTGGCGGGGGCCTTGGCGGGATGCGCGGACCCTTCCGGTCTGGCCGACGCCGTCCCCGAGCCGACCTCCGCGAGCACAGCACCGGCACCCCCCGCCTCGACCTTCACCGCCTTCGGCGCGCAACGGGTCTGGGGCAACGGCCTGTCCATCACGGTCTCCCCGCCGAAGTCGCTCAAGCCCAGCGACACGTCGTTCCCGAAGTCCCCGCGCACAGCGGTCTTCGTGGTCACCCTGGTCAACGGCACCGCCACCACCTACCGCACGGGACAACTGGCCGTCCGGGCGACGGTAGGCGGCGACCCGGTCCCCGAGGTCCTGGACACGGTGCAAGGCCTCAACGGCCTGTCGGCAGCGATCACCGAACTGGCCCCCGGCGCGGACACGAAGCTGACCTTGGCCTTCGCCGTACCGGAAGGCCCAGTACGCCTACAACTACTGATAGAACCCAACGGCGCCAACCAAGACCCAAGCGCCACCTTCGAGGGCCTCGCCTAACCCACACGCACCACCCCACGCAACGCAACGCCGCTTCGACGCGCAACTCCGCTCGACGCGCGCAGCGCGGAGCACAGGGCCTGGTGAGGTCACACCCCAACCCGGGCTTCTTGCTTGTGTCATCTCCGTATGGCCTGCCCGAAGGGCTACCACACTTTTGGCCGGGTGCAGCCGAATTTTTTGTG